>RFUP01000526.1 GCA_009922885.1 Paracoccaceae bacterium | reverse complement strand
GCTTCCGCCACGGCCCGCGCCAGGGCCGGTTCGGCCCCGGGAATGGTGCCGAGGAAAGCAAGGTGATGGTTTTTCGAGCCGTTCTCGTAGGTGGCCGAGACGAGAAAGGCGGCTTGGGCCAGCCCCATCGCCGTGGCGAGCTTGGTATCGAGCGCCATCAAAAGGGCATCTGGCAGGCCTTTGGGGGCCGCGACTTCGATGATCCGCGCCTGTGCCTCGTCCGGGCGGTGCCCGAGCGTGGCGGCGAGCCAGTCGACGGCTTCTGGCGGCAAGAGCGTCGAGGACGCAGCAACCTCAAGATTGACCCCCAAAGACAGCCCCTGCCCGTCCAGCATTTCCGCCAATGTGCGTCCCGAGAGCGCGGCATAGGGCACTGAACCGCCCGCGAACTCCGCCAGCCGTTCTTCGCGGTCGAAGGCAAGGATGACCTTCGCATCCCCTATATCGAAGAGGCGTGGTGTCGCGATGTCATGCTCCGGTTCGGCTTCGAGCATGACAAACAACTCGCTATCGGCCAGACGTTCGAAAAAGCGCAGCCGGAGCGCATCGTCACCGGGGGCATTTTCCATGGCCTGATAGGCTTGATCCAGCGGTGTCGGGTCTGTCATCTGAGCGCCTCGCGGATGGCATGGCGCAAGGCGGGCAGGAGTTCCGCCTCGAACCACGGGTGTTTCTTCAGCCAGCCCGTATTCCGCCAGCTCGGATGAGGCAAGGGAAAGCGGCGGGGCGCATAGTCGCGCCAGGCTCGAACGGTGTCGGTAACGGGTGCCGTCCGCCCCAGATGCCACGCCTGCGCCGCCCCGCCGATCAGGAGTGTCAGGCGGATCTGTGGCAGGCTGGCCAATACGTCCGCCTGCCACGTCTCCGCACAGATGCGGGGCGGTGGCAGATCGGCACCATCAGCCGAATAGCCCGGAAAGCAGAAGGCCTGCGGCACGATGGCGAAGGTTTTCCTGTCCCAGAAGTGTTCTGGTTCCACGCCCATCCACTCCCTGAGCCGCACACCGGAGGGATCGTCGAACGGGCGACCCTTCTGGTGCACCTGCCATCCCGGCGCTTGGCCCGCGATGAGAATCCGCGCCTCTTCGTGAAACCAGACGACAGGGCGCGGCACATGGGCTGTTGCCGTAGCCGCAAAGCGTTCGGCACAGATATTGCACGCGCTGATGCGCCTGCGAACCTCATCGGGATTGCTCGATGTCACCAGAATACCTACCCCCTGACCTGTTGCCGCAAGAGGCGAAATAGCCTAACCATCTCAACCAAACAGAAATACAAGGACGGGCCCCCATGTATCGTGTCTGGAACTTCCTGACCAACTATTCGCTTCTGCTCATCATCGGCGCTCTGATCGCGCTGGTCTGGGCCAACACCAATCCCGAAACCTACCATCACTTCGTGGAATTCGTCATCTGGGATCATGCCCCGATCGGCCATCTGCACGACGGGCACCGGACTCTGACGCTCCATTACCTCGTCAATGACCTCCTGATGGCCTTCTTCTTCGCGATTGCTGCGAAAGAAGTCTGGGAGGCTGTGATCCTCAAGGAAGGCTCGCTGCGCGGCAAGAAGGCGGCCACGCCCTTGATCGCAACCGCGGGCGGCATGATCGGCCCGATCGCCGTTTACCTCGGCCTCGCGATGATGTTCGGCTCGGACACGTTTGACGCAGTGAAAAACGGCTGGGCCATCCCCACGGCCACCGATA
>RFUP01000525.1 GCA_009922885.1 Paracoccaceae bacterium | reverse complement strand
AGCGCGGAACTGGCCGGGCCTGCGGCCGAGGCTGCGGCGCTGGGCGTGGCTTTGGCGGAAACGCTTCTGGCGGCGGCGGGTGAGGGGTTCCTCAAGGCATAAGGTGGCCAGCAGGGCGCGCTTTCGGGCGGGGCCTTGGCAGGGCTGGAACAGTTCGCCCTCTTGACAGGCCGCGCCTGTGCAGGGAGGGACGAGGCAAAGGAGAGGCCGATGACAAAAACGATCCTGCGCGCCCTTGCGGGTGAAACTCAAGCGATCCCGCCTGTGTGGATGATGCGCCAAGCGGGGCGATATCTGCCGGAGTATCGGGCCACGCGGGCGCAGGCGGGGGATTTCCTCTCGCTCTGCTATAATCCCGAATTGGCAGCGGAAGTGACGCTGCAACCGATCCGGCGCTACGGGTTTGATGCGGCGATCCTTTTTGCCGATATCCTGCTGATCTGTCAGGCGCTGGGGGCGAAGCTTTGGTTCGAGACCGGAGAAGGCCCACGGCTTTCCACATTGACGACACCTGCGGAGCTGGCGGGGCTGAAGCCTGTGGAGGATATCCACGAGGTTCTGGGACCGGTTTATGAGACGGTGAAGATCCTGTCGAAGGAGTTGCCGAAGGAGACCACGCTCATTGGCTTCGCGGGCGCTCCGTGGACGGTGGCGACCTATATGATCGCGGGCCGTGGCACCAAGGATCAGGGGCCGGCGCATGCGCTGAAGGCAGCGGATCGGGCCACGTTCGAGGGATTGATCGGGCGGATTACCGAAGCGACGATCGAGTATCTGGATCGTCAGATTCAGGCGGGCGCCGAAGTGGTGAAACTGTTTGATTCATGGGCCGGAAGCCTCAAGGGGCAGGACTTTGATGATTTCGCGTTGAAGCCTGCAAAAGAGATCATCGCGGCTCTGAAGGCGCGGCATCCGCATGTGCCGGTGATTGCCTTCCCGCGTGAGGCGGGCACTCGCTATCAGGGCTTTGCCAAGGCGGTAGGCGCAGACGGGCTGGCGCTGGATAACAGCGTGGATGCGGACTGGGCGGCGGCGCATGTGCAGGTGGATGGTTGCGTGCAAGGCAATCTCGCACCGCATCACATGGTGTCGGGCGGCGACGATCTGGTGCGCGAGACGAAGCGGATCGTGAAGGCTTTCTCGAAGGGTCCGCATATCTTCAACCTCGGCCATGGCATCACGCCGGAGGCCAACCCCGATAACGTGCAGCGGATGATTGACGCGATCCGCGGGGCCTGAGGGCTGCGTTGGATTGATCGAGACGAACAGGCGGCGTGCAAGGTTTCTTGCGCGCCGTTTTGCTTGAGTCTGACGCAGACGCGAAACTGCCCCGGTGGGGTGTATGTTTGTTATCAGTGTGTTGGGATGTTTTAGTGGCGGACTGGGGAGGATTCGAACCCCCGACCCCTTGATTCGTAGTCAAGTACTCTATCCAACTGAGCTACCAGTCCGCGCTAGAGTGAGGCGGGGTTTAGCGGTGCTTCGCGGGCAATGCAAGAGGCATAAAGCAAGAATCTCGCTTGCTCTGCGATTTCTGTTCGTGGGCCTCAGGCGCTCAGGAAAGCAGGCCGGAAATTCCGGATTTTGGTAGCTTTATCAAGAACTCGGTGCGTTTCGGGCCGGTTTCGACCAGTTCGAGACTGCCGCCGTGGCCTTTGACGATATCGAGCGAAATCGCGAGGCCGAGGCCGACGCCGCCTTTGCTGGCG
>RFUP01000524.1 GCA_009922885.1 Paracoccaceae bacterium | reverse complement strand
CTGCGCTTCTTCTTCCGAAAGCTTCCGCGCTTTCGCCGCTTCTTCCAAAGCAGCCTGCAATGCCGCAACCCTGCTTGCCGCCGTTTCTCCTGCAGCAGAGGCTTCATCCTTTGCCAATACCGCCGCCGCAAGCCGCGCCGTCAGATCCGCCTTCGCCTGATCAGCCGCCGCCAGAAGTATCAGCGTTTCCTCTGCCTTCTTCCGCGCCGCCTCCAGCGCGAGCGTCATGGCCGTCAGTTCAGCATCCGCATTCTGCAGCTTTTCGCGCAACGCAGCCGCCGCAGCCGCATCCGCCAATCGCGCCGCCTCTTCCTCGGAAAGCTTCTCCTGTAACGCGGCTTTCTCATTGGCCAATGCCGTCTCACGCTCCCGCAAGTCCGCCAGCAGGGCCTCCAGTGCCTCGCGCCGCGCCGCTGCCAACCGTGCCGCTTCGGCATTCGCGTCAATCTCGGTGCGCGCCTGCGCCAAAGCGAGGTTCAGCGCCTCTTGTTCCGTCAGGAGTTGCGCCTTTTCTACAGCCAGTGCATCACCCCGCGCCACGGCTTCATCCCGCGCCGCAATCAACGCAGCCACCTGCGCCTCAAACGCCGTGATCTTCGAGCGTGCCTCGTCCAACCCCGACTGCGCCGCATCGCGCTCAGCCGTCAAGGCTGCAATCAACGCCCGTTGCTGTTCGCCCTCTTCCCGCAATCCCGCAAGTGTGGCATCCAGCTGGCCGACCCGCTGCGTGAGGTCTGCGCTTTTCCGCTGCTCAAGCCCCAAGGCCTGCGCCAGGGCCGCAATCTCGTTCGAGAGCGCATCAAGCTCGCGGTCCTTGCCGGAAATCGTGTCGCGCAGCACATATTGCACCACCATGAAGATGGTCAGCACGAAGGTCAGCACCATCAAAAGGCCGGTCATGGCATCCACATAACCGGGCCAGATCGACGCCTGAAACCGAGCCCCTGTGCGCCGGGAAAGAGGCACGGCTCAGGACTCCCTGTCGTTCTGGGGGCGCGCCGGACGCGGCGCAGGCGCGCGGCCGCCTGCCATGGAAATCACTCGTGTCAACGCTGCGAGATCGGTCCGGAGTTCTGTCATGCTCTCCTGACGACCCGCGCTGATCTCCTCTAGAATCCGCAAGAGCTGCACATCGATGGACCGAAGCCGCATCCGGCTTTCCGCATCCATGCCCTCACCGCGCTCGGTTTTCTCCAGAATATCCGCCAACCGCTCCTGCGACGCCGCCACATGCGCCAAAGCCTCGCCCGCCGCCGTTTGCCCTTCCATGCGCTCGGTCAGCCGCAACAGGGCATCCGTCAGCGTTGAAAGTTTTTGATCCACGATCGAGCGCGACACATCGGATTGCGTGAACATGGTCTGGAGAGCTTCCACTTGCCCACCGAGCAACTGCGCCACCTGCGCGTTGAAACCGCTGTCTCCTTCGCTCCCGCTCGCATAGCCAACCCGCGTAAAGCTCGAAAGCCACTCTTCCAGCTCGCGATAGAAGCGGTTCTGCCCGTGTCCGGCGAAAAGTTCGAGAAGCCCCACCACCAAAGATCCGGCAAGGCCCAGAAGCGACGAACCGAAGGCCGTGCCCATCCCGGAAAGCTGTTGATCGAGCCCTGCCATCAGGCGCCCGAACACCGCCACGCCATCCTCGCCCTCTTGCGGGGCCAATCCACGGATGGTTTCAACCAAGGCGGGAACCGTTGTCGCCAGACCGTAGAA
>RFUP01000523.1 GCA_009922885.1 Paracoccaceae bacterium | reverse complement strand
TGCAGGTGGCGACGGTGAGGGCGAGGGCGGGAGAGGTGCAGAAGAGGGACAGGAAAAACGCGGGAATAAAGGGTTTCATGACAAACTCGCCAACAGATTGAATATGCGCGGAGGATGGTGCTGGCCGGTGTGTGGAGCAAGTCAGGGAAACCAGACGTCTTGCGCAATGTTCCTCAATTGTTCATGGTGGCGGAATGGATGACCAGAGCCTTTCCCTTTTGCAACCCGGCCAGCGTTTGCAGCGCGGGGTGAGTCGTGCGCTTTTGGGGTTAGGCTTTGCGACGATCGAGGAATTCGTGCCCGATGCGGGGCTTCGGGTGGATGTGATCGGGCTCTCACCCAAGGGCGAGATCTGGATCATCGAGTGCAAATCCTCGCTGGCGGATTTTCGCGGCGACGGGAAATGGCAGGGCTATCTGCCGTGGTGTGACCGCTTTTTCTGGGCGGTGAATACGGATTTTCCGCGCGAGGTTCTGCCCGAGGAGACGGGGCTTATCCTTGCGGATGGGTATGGTGCGGAGGTGATGCGGGAGGCCCCGCACACACCTGTTGCGGCGGCGCGGCGCAAGGCCTTGACGCTGAAATTCGCGCGCCATGCGGCGCTGCGTTTACAGGGAATGCGCGATCCGGGCGGGATCAGCCTTTGAGGTCACGCGCGGCGGCAACGGCGGCGAGGATTTCTTCGGCGATCTCTTCGGCTTCTTCGGGTTCGAAATCCATCGGGATCTCGACGCCATTAGCTTCGATGAAGAGGCGCACCATGCCGTGATCGGTGGGGCCGATCTGCAGATTGGCTTCGATGTCGCGTTCGGTGTTGATCCCCATACCGGCCTCCGTTGATTGCCTCTCGGGGCTAGCGCGTTCCCCCTTGCTTGGCAAGGGCGGGCGTAGCAGGGTTCGGCTATGGAAGAAATCGAGATCAGGGATTTGGCGACGGGGGATGCGGGCTGGGTGCTGATGCGCCATGGCGCGCTCTACGCTGCTGAAGAGGGCTATGACCTGCGGTTTGAAGCGGTCGTGGCGGGCATTCTGGCGGGGTTCATCGAGCACCGCGCGCCGGGACGGGAGCGGGCGTTTATTGCCTGGCGGGCAGGGCAGCGTGTGGGGTCGGTGTTCTGCGTTCAGGGATCGGCACCGGAGATGGCAAAGCTGCGGTTGTTTCTTTTGGAGCCGGAGGCGCGCGGGTTGGGGCTGGGCAAACGGCTGCTGGCCGAGTGCATGGGATGGGCCAAGGCGCAGGGCTATCGCCGGATGGAGCTGTGGACCCATGAGAGCCACCGCGCGGCCTGTGCGCTTTATGCGGCGGCGGGGTGGCAGATGATCCGCTCCGAACCAGCAGAGGCCTTTGGCCAACAGGTGGTAGACCAGTTCTGGGAGGTGACGCTGTGAGCCGGAGCCTCGGGCTGTGGGCGGCAGCGGCGACAGGCGTACAGGTTGGCTTAGCGCTTCTGGTGACGCGTGCCTTGGCGGGGCAGGTGGGGCCGATGACTTTGGGCATGTTGCGCTATGCGGTGGGCGTAGCGGTGCTTCTGCCTGTGTTTCTGGCCCGGCCACGTGTGGCGGTGCCGGGGCGGGATCTGTGGCCGATCCTCGGGCTTGGGGTGGTGCAGTTCGGGGTGCTAATCGTGCTCTTGAACCTCGCAGTGACGCGGATTTCGGCGGGGCAAGCGGCGATCATCTTTGCGCTTTTTCCGCTACTGACGCTCCTGAT
>RFUP01000522.1 GCA_009922885.1 Paracoccaceae bacterium | reverse complement strand
CCGCGCCTGGAGGGTGCGGCCAAAGGAATCGGAAATGTGGTCTGTTTCGATACTGTTAGCAGGAGCGCAGATTTGAGACAGAGAGGGGATCAAGCGGCCTCCAACGTGGCAAGAATGGCGACAATGGCGAACGCAATCCAAGGCCGCCAGGGCGGAACGTAGTCACGGCGGAACATTACAGTTTCTCCAGGGCGCGATGGCCGTTCTGAATCTCGGTGGTGACCGCCGCTTTTGTGGGGCCGGACGGGGCCTGGCCAATCGCCTGGAGGGCCGCCATCAGCATCTCATCCCGCCCCCGCTGGCGGGCTTTGATAGCAGCATCTTCCGCCACTTTTGCCCGGAAACGCTCCCTATCGACCTCGGCGCGGAGTTTGTCCGCCCGCTCCCTGGATACCCGCGCGTCCATCCGGGCTTCGTCCAGGGCGGCCTTCAGGGCGGCGATCTCTGCACCGCAGGAGCAGGTCACTCCCCACCTTCCCGATGGAAGCAGGGGTCGCACTGAGTGAACCCCTCCTCCCCTTCCACCTTGGTGGCCTCCCGACCACACCGGCAGCGGTCGTCGGTCTCCCGGGGCAGGTCAAGGCGGACCTGCATCTGGAGGCCGCGAAGCTCCTCCTCTCCCTCCTGGATCTTCCGCAGGGCGGACCGACGGGCGGGAATGGCCCGCGCGAAATTGGGGTGCCCCAGGTGATCCAGGAGCCAGCAGAGCTGATCCACGGTGTCTCCGGAGCCGGTGAACCCAGCGGACTCACAGAGCCAGGAAATATCGGAAAGATCCGATTCCAGGGCGTTGCGATGGGAGCGGACGTGCTGAAGACTCATGTTCTGCCGCCGCTCCACATTCCGGAGGGACTCCACTTTCTTGCGGAGCCGTTCATTCTCCTCCGCCAGCTCCTTGGCGGCCTCCAGAGCGGCCTGGACGTCGGGAGTAGGGGTAGGGCTATCAGAAGGGGATGCATCCACACTTTGCATCTGGACAATCGGAGTAGCATCCAAATCGCTTCGACTGGCAAGAACGACAGAGGCATCCTCGCCATCCGACGGTCCGCTTTCGGTCGCATTGGTGGTAGAACCGGACAAGGGCGGCAAGGCGACGACGGAAGCGTCGACGGCGGTATCGGGGCATTGGGGCTCCGTCGGCCAGCACTGGCCATACGAGGAACTTTCGACGTCGGTGACAGCGGGCTTGATATGCCCGTCTTTGCGGAGACGCACGATGACCCCGTTGACGGTACCCATCGGGATTCCCATCACGCTTGCAATCGCGCGGTTTTTCAACCCGGGATTTCTAAGGATGAAGTCCAAGACTTTTTGCTCATCGGCGGTCATTTCAACTCCGGAAGGGAACGATTCAAGAAACGCTGGTATGCGGCCGGGTCCTGGGCCAACTGGCGGAAGTGGAGCAACCGCTCCGAGCGGTACCGGTCGCTCTCCGTCCGGAGATTGTCCGGGGTGAGCAGCAGCCGGGTCACCGGCACGGCCGGCTTGGGACCGGGGCGGGCCATCACCACCCTCCCCGGCGGAAGGAAAGCTGGTCCCAGGCGTCGGCCTCGGAGGGGTCAACGTCCTCCACCTCCTCGGTTTCCTCCTCGGGGAGAAGGTCCTCGGGCTCCATGTCATCCCACCTGGATTGGGCGGCGGCGAAGTCTTCGGGGCAGGCCATCGTGTACCTCACTTCCCGATTCTATGCGCGCCATGCGCGCGGCGCAACCCCGAACGGATAATTTTTATGCGCCTTG
>RFUP01000521.1 GCA_009922885.1 Paracoccaceae bacterium | reverse complement strand
AGCGAGATCGGCATGTCGCTTTCAAAGATCCACTCCAGTTCCTCGCGCCCGCAGCCGTGAGTGTGATGCAGGACGGCGACTTGTTCGCCGGTGAGCGTGGACCAGTCGGAATGCTCGCGGCGCACGAGCGCTTCACAGCGGGCGATGGTGGCCAGATAAAGCTGATGCTCGGCAGTGAGGACGCGGTCAACCTTGGCGACGATGCCCTCGGGTTCGTTGCGCTGAAATCCGCGGCAGCGGGGCATGTCGGCGGCATGCCAGTCCTGACCGCAGACCCAGCAGCGGGTTTGGCCGCCGCGATACTCAAAGCGATGAGTCGCCTTCGCTTGCGCCCGCAGCGCAAGCAGACCTTTGCGTTCGACCTCCCGTTTGGCTTCGGGATGGGCGTCAAAGTAGGCGAGGGCAACGTCGCGAAGGCTCATAGATTCCAAATGGCTGAGGTGATGGAGCGGGTTTCCCAGTGCCTGAATTCACGGGTGGCGGCTTGTTCCATGATTTCGCGCGCGCGCTGGGCGATGCGGTCGCGTTGTTCGGCAGGGATGACGGGAAGGTTGACGGTGAGCTTGAGGCTGAGCGTGAGCGGGCTGCCGCTGCCGGCTTCGGCAGCACTCGCGCCGTTTGTTGGGATTGGCTCCGCTTCCTTCGCCACCGGGCGAAGCGCCGACGAGTCCGAGGTATCCGGGGAGGTGGGGTTCATGCTTGCGGTGGGTTGAGTTGCGCGCCCTCTTGAATGGAGCGGGCAAGCCAAAGGGCGGCCCATTCGTTGCGGCTGGTGCCGTTGTCAGGGCAGGTGTCGTAGAACTCGGCGGCCTTAAGGCCGGAGGCGGTTTCGAGGGCGGGAATCAGCAGGGCAAGCGTCTCGGTAACACTGCTGAGTGCGAGGAAATGTTCGTCGCGCTGCTTAAGGGCGTCGTCGCGTTGGCGGTTTGCACGGGCGGCGGCTTCAAAGGCGGCCCTCAGTTGGTTTTCCAGCTCAATGCAGGCGTCGTTGATGTGGTGGAGCTGTTCGATTTCCGCTTCGCGCTGGGCGAGCTGGGCAAAAGCTTGGTCGCGTTCCTCTTTGAGTTGTTTGATGGCGTATCCCAGCGCCTCAATGATGTCGTTGGCGGAAATGGATGCGGTGGACAATTCGTCGGGCTTCAACCCAAGGCTCAGGGCCAGCGGGTTGATCGCTCCGATGATTTTTTTGTCGCTGTCATCCGCTTCGCACAATTCAGCGAAGGAGACTGGTCGGGTTTTATTACTCATGCTTTTGGATCTGTGAGAGTAGCGGCCGCGCGGGCGGCGAGTTGGGCGCGGCCGGCGGCGATGTGGTCGGCGATGGCGGCTTGGCAGGCGGCCGGGATCCATTCGGGCAGGCCGATGGCGGCGGCGTGCGCGGTGGCGGCGTTGACGGGATCGAGCAGGGCGCGGGTGATCAGGGCGGTTTCCAGGTGGTCGGCGATCTCCGTCTCAAAAGGGATGTTGGTCAGGCGGCTGGCGAGGTGATCGCGCACTTGCTGGATGCCAAGGCAAAGGCGGTTGATAAAGGCGCCGATGATGCGTTCGCACTCGGCGCGGGTGACGAGGTCGCCGGTGTCGATTCCGAGCTTGGCCTGGGCAAGCCGGGCCTGTAGGGCGGCGGCATGAAAGGTGAGATAGATTTTTTGCCAGCGGGTAAACTCGGCCATGTCTTTGCCTTCGAGGGCGCGGCGCATGGTGGCTTCCGCGCGGCTGCTCCAGAGTTCGAGGTCGCCGCGG
>RFUP01000053.1 GCA_009922885.1 Paracoccaceae bacterium | reverse complement strand
AGCAAGCGCCCTGCCCCCGACGCCAAAGCCACGGCACGCGGGTTGGGCCACCCATCACGCGGGCCGACCACGCGCATCCGGTCGAGGCCGAAATTCCACATCGCACGGGCAGCGGCACCGATGTTTTCGCCCATCTGCGGGCGCACGAGCACAAAGGCGGGTTGGGGCGTGTCTGTGGGCATCGGCGTCTCCTTTGGGGCGCGTTTACCGCGTGTGGCTTCTGGGGGAAAGGCCTTCGGCTCATGCGATGACGCCAATACCCTAGCAATGCCCTTGAAATCGCGCTAGGGAGCCGGAAACCGACGGAGGGTGCCATGTCTGAAGCCGACAAGCCGCAAATCTATCTTGTGACGCCACCCGAACTGGATCTGGACGTTTTCCCGACGCGCCTCGCCCAAGTGCTTGATTCCGCCGAAGTGGCGTGCCTGCGCATGGCGCTGGCCACCCGCGATGAAGACAAGATCCTGCGCGCAGGCGATGCGCTGCGTGAAGTGGCCCATGCCCGTGACGTGCCTTTGGTGATCGAGACCCATGTGCTCATGGTCGAGCGGCTGGGCCTTGATGGCGTGCACCTCACGGATGGCGCGCGTTCAGTGCGCACTGTGCGCAAAGATCTAGGCGCAGATGCCATCGTTGGCGCCTTCTGCGGTGCGTCGCGTCATGAAGGCATTGGCGCAGGTGAAGCAGGCGCCGATTACGTGGCTTTCGGGCCAGTTGGCGGATCGTTGGGAACAGGCGCGCTGGCCGATCAGGATCTTTTCGGCTGGTGGTCGGAAATGATCGAGATTCCGGTGGTCGCGGAAGCGGGCCTTGACGAGGACACCATCCGCGCCCTCGCGCCCATGACGGATTTCTTCGCGATCGGTGAGGAAATCTGGCGTCAGGAAAACGCCGCCGCTGCGCTGAAGAAACTCATCGCGGCGATGGGGTAAAGAACGGGTCAGCCCGTGAAGGGCAGACCCTCACGCACGGTGTTTTCACAATAGGCAGCAAGGCTCTTGCGGTTGGCGAAGTCATCGACGCGCACCGGATCGTGATAGATCAGGGTGATAGACCCTTGCCGTTTCGATCCCAGCACCTTCACCAGATGCGGGGCAAAATCCATATCGCCCCACCAGCCGTAAAACCGCGGGTCTTCGCCTTTCGGGGCCTTATACACCACGCTGACGGGCTGGATATGCATCTCATGCCGCAAACCTTCTGTGAAGAACGCCTCGAAAAGCGTTGATTTAAAAGGAATAACGCGGCGCGCGTCGGTGGATGTGCCTTCTGGGAAGAACAGGAGTTTGTGCCCGGCCAAAAGCCGTGCCTCGAAGATTTCCTTCTGCTCTTTCGCCTCGCGCGGATCACGGTTGATGAAGACAGTGCCCGTCGCCCGCGCCAGCCAACCGATACCGGGCCAGTTGGCAACTTCCGACTTTGACACGAAATACACCCGCTTCGTGGCGTTCAGCGTGAAAATGTCGAGCCAGGAGCCGTGATTGGCGACCACTGCCCCTTTCAACTCCATCCGCTGGCCTTGGGTGGAGAACCCGATCCCGAGGATGCGGAAGGCATTCCGGCAAACAAACTGGGTGATATAGGGCGTCCAGGGGCGGTGAAGGCCGTGGATCGGGCGCTCAATCATGCGCACAATGAGCAGGATGCCGAGGCAGCCGAACACGAGAAGAGCCAAGGGAAGGCCACGGCGCAAGGCCCTTAGAACACCCCATACACCCAGTGGCGTTTCCTTGGGATAGAGCGCCGGATCGTCCCACGCGGTCATGATTGGCCTTTCTGGTAGATCCCGGCTTGGCGGGCATTCATTTTCTCGGTGTCGAGCAGGAGGCAAACGTCAATCGTATTGAAGGCGTGGTCAATGAAGGCACCATCGCCCACGGTGCCGCCCAAGCGAAGGTAGGCCTTGATCAGCGCAGGCACCCCGCGCATGGCGGACGGGCGGTCAATCTCGGCAGCGGGCACCAGATCCATCGGCTGATAGGCCCGCGAGCGCACGCGGATTGCTTCGGGCGCAAGGTGGCTGTCATGCAAGAGCGACAGCGCGGCGGCATGTTTTGCCACATCCGTTCCATGGAACGATGCCGTTCCGAAAAGAACTTCCACCTGATGCTCGGCCACATGTGCCGCCAAGGCAGACCAGAGATGGAACATCGCCTGCCCGCCCCGATATTCCGGAAGTAGGCAAGAACGCCCCAATTCAAGCAAGCGCCGACCTGAAGCCAGCAAAGGGCCCAGATCATATTCGTCTTCGGTGTAAAATCGGCCCGCCGCGAGTGCCTGCGCCTCGGTGGCGATCCGGTAAACCCCCACAACAGCCCCGCCGCGCGCATCATCGGTCAGAAGCAGATGATCGAAATAGGGATCAAACCCGTCGGTTTCGAGACCCTGTTCGTGATCCACACCCTCGCCAGTGCTGCCCAGTTCGCGCACGAAAACCTCGTAACGCAACGCTTGCGCGGCGCGGATGTCAGCCTCGGAGCGGGCAAGACGGGTCTTGAATTTCGGCGCAGGGCGCTCAGACATGCGAAGCCTCGACAAAGCTTTTCAGGGGTTTAGGCAGCGGCACGGCGGTTGGCAACCGATTTGGCGCAGTGGCTCGAAATGCTAACCACTTCTTAACCCCTAGCTGGCATCAAAGACGGGCAGAAGCGTGATCCGGGAACCATCGAACACCACTTTGCCTTCATCGGGAAAGTTGACGGTGATCCTGCCCGCGACGTTCGATTGCACCTGCCCCACGCCCCAGTCCGGGCGATCCGGGTGGCGCACGAACATTCCGGGTGCCAGTATCGCGTTCAAATCGGCCATGATGTTCCTTTCGGGAGGCGAATTTTGAAACCTGATACAGCCAATCTCGCGGCCTTGATAGGCTCCCGCATCTGTCATGACCTGATTAGCCCGGTGGGGGCGGTCGGGAATGGCCTGGAATTGATCCAGATGACGAACACGCTCGATGAACCCGAAATGCAGCTGATCACCGAAAGCGTTGAAGCGGCACGGCTTCGAATCCTGTTTTTCCGCATCGCCTACGGGCTGGCCGTGGCAGGCCAGATGGTTGGTCGGGAAGAAGTGGTTTCCCTGCTCGACGGGCTATTCAAGGATCGCCGTGTCAAGGCAGCGTGGAGGCTTACGCAAGCAATGGAGCGTAGCGAAACGCGGCTGGCGTTTCTCGCGCTTCAATGTGTGGAGGCAGCGCTGCCCTATGGCGGCCAGATCACCGTTTCCCATGATGGAACGCGATGGTGTGTAGAAGGAACAGGCGAGCGGCTGAAGGTGGATCAGGCGCTATGGAACAATCTTGCAGCCGCAACTCCGCACAGCGAAGTTGCCCCGAGCGATGTGCAATTCGCGCTTTTACCGCTTCTCTTGCGGGATGCGGGCCGCGTTCTGAATGCCAACATCGACGCGGCAAAGATCACGATCCGGTTCTGAGCCTCAGCTCCGGATCGCGCCGTCTCCGACCACGAGATATTTGAAAGAGGTGAGCTGCTCTGCGCCCACGGGCCCGCGTGCGTGCAGTTTGCCCGTGGCAATCCCGATCTCCGCCCCCATGCCGAACTCGCCGCCATCCGCGAATTGCGTCGAGGCATTCCGCATCAGGATCGCACTATCGAGGCGCTGGAAGAAGGTATCCGCCGTCGCATCGTTTTCGGTGAGAATGGCATCGGTGTGCTGCGAACCGAAGGTGCGGATATGGTCGATCGCGGCCTCCACACCATCGACAAGCTTTGCCGCGATGATCTTGTCGAGAAACTCGTGCCCAAAGTCATCGGCCTTGGCCTTCACCGTGCCCGCAACCTTTTGCAATTCGCCTTCGGCGCGCACTTCCACACCCGCTTTCAGCAGGTCTTCGATCAGGATGCCGCCGTGTTTGGTGTAGAATTGCCAGTCGATCAGCAGGCATTCCGCCGCGCCGCAAATCCCCGTGCGGCGGGTTTTCGCATTCAGCACCACGCGGCGCGCCTTTTCCAGATCGGCGTCACGATCCACGTAGATATGCACGATGCCTTCGAGATGGGCGAACACAGGCACCCGCGCCTCGCGTTGCACCAGCCCCACAAGCCCCTTACCACCACGCGGCACGATCACGTCGATATGCTCGACCATCGCCAGCATCTCGGAGACGGCGGAACGGTCACGGGTAGGCACGAGCTGGATCGCGGCTTCCGGCAGGCCTGCGGATTTCAAACCCTCCACAAGGCAGGCATGGATCGCGCGCGAGGAATGAAAGGATTCCGAACCGCCGCGCAGAATCACCGCGTTTCCGGCCTTGAGGCAGAGCGCACCGGCATCGGCAGTCACGTTCGGGCGGCTTTCATAGATCACGCCGACCACACCCAGAGGCGTGCGCACGCGGCGGATGTTCAGCCCGTTCGGGCGCGACCATTCGGCCATCACTTCGCCAACGGGATCTTTTTGCGCCGCTACCGCTTTCAATCCGTCAACGATGCCACGGATGCGCGCCTCGTCGAGCATCAGGCGGTCCATCATGGCGGGGCTGAGGCCTTTTTCTTCGCCGTAAACCAGATCTTCGCAATTCGCGTCGATAATGGCTTGGCGGTTCGCCCAAACGGCTTCAGCCGCACCGATCAGCGCCGCATGCTTGCGTTCCGCCGAAGCGAAGGCGAGTTCTGCCGCCGCTTTACGGGCCGCTGCGCCGATGGCTTTCATTTGTTGGGTGATTTCACTGGTCATTGCAGGCCTCTTTTCTTCTCGGTCTTAGAGCGCCATATCATCGCGGTGGATGATCGCCGCGCGGCCCGGGTAGCCCAGAATGGCTTCGATCCGGTCCGAGCGGTGCCCCTTGATGGCTTGGGCTTCTTCGGCTGTATAGCGGCAGAGCCCCTGCCCCAGTTTGTGCCCTTCAGGCGCAAGAATTGCCACTGGATCGCCTCGCCCGAAGCGGCCCTTCACGTCAGTCACACCCGCTGGCAGAAGGCTTTTGCCTTCACTGAGCGCCTTCGCGGCACCCGCATCCAGCGTGATCTCGCCCTTCGGCTTCATCGCCCCGATCCAGCGCTTGCGGGCCAGTTGCGGGTCGAGTTGCGGCAAAAACCACGTGCAGGCGGCGCCATCTTCCAAGGCCTGCAAGGGCCGCAGGGTGGAGCCTTCGGTGATGCAGAGCGCGCAGCCCCCCGCCGTGGCGGTTTTGGCCGCCATCAGCTTGGTGATCATGCCGCCTTTCGACACGCCCGAAACGCCGTCTCCGGCCATGGCTTCGATGGCTGGGGTGATCTTCTCGACCACGTCGAAACGCTTGGCGGAGGCATCGGTATGCGGGTTGGCGGAATAGAACCCGTCCACATCGGAGAGCAGCACCAACTGGTCCGCGCCGATGGTGACGGCCACTTGCGCGGCCAGACGGTCGTTATCGCCATAGCGGATTTCGTCTGTGGCGACGGTGTCGTTTTCGTTCACGATCGGCACCACGCCCAAGGAAAGCAGGGTTTCCATCGTGGCGCGGGAATTCAGGTAGCGGCGACGATCGGTGGAATCTTCAAGCGTAACAAGGATTTGCGCGGTCTTGATGCCGTGAGGCTCAAGCACCTCTTCATAGGCGCGCGCCAATCGGATCTGGCCAACCGCCGCAGCCGCCTGGCTTTGTTCGAGCGGCAGTGCGCCTTTCGGTAGGCCCAGAACTCCCCGCCCGAGCGCGATAGACCCCGAGGAGACGAGGATCACATCCGCCCCCCCTGCCCGGAGCCGCGCCACATCTTCAGAGAGGCCCTTCAACCAACCCTCTTTCAGAGCCCCACTGGCGCGATCCACCAGAAGGGCCGAACCAATCTTGATAACCAAACGTTTTGCAGCGTTCAGGGACGCCATGCTTCATCCTCGTTTTCGGCGCGGGGCTTGGCCTTGTCGATCTGACGCTTCAGGGCGCGCAACACCTCGTCCACACCTTCGCGGGACACACCCGAACAGATCATCACCGGGTGGCCGACGACGGCCTCCAGCTCTTCCTTGAGGAAGGCGCGCTCTTCATCATCCATCGCGTCGATCTTGTTCAAAGCCACGATGCGCGGCTTTTCGGCAAGGCCCGCGCCGTAGGCTTCAAGCTCGGTGAGGATCGTCTGGTAATCTTCAAGGAGCGTGCCGGAGGTGCCATCCACGAGGTGCAGAAGCACCGCGCAGCGCTCGATATGGCCCAAGAAAAGATCGCCCAAACCGCGCCCCTCGGACGCGCCTTCGATGAGGCCCGGAATATCGGCCAGAACGAATTCGGTATTATCCACGCCAACGACGCCCAGATTCGGGTGGAGCGTGGTGAACGGATAATCCGCGATCTTCGGCTTGGCGTTCGAGGTGGCCGCAAGGAAGGTCGATTTGCCCGCGTTCGGCAGGCCAACGAGGCCCGCGTCGGCGATGAGTTTCAGGCGCAGCCAGATCGTGCGTTCGACCCCCGGCTGGCCCGGATTGGCGTTGCGCGGCGCTTGGTTGGTGGAGGTTTTGAACCGCAGGTTGCCCCAGCCGCCGTTACCACCCTTGGCAAGCAGGATGCGCTCGCCAACTTCGGTCAGGTCGGCAATCACCGTTTCGCCGTCTTCGTCGAGGATTTCGGTGCCCACAGGCACTTTCAGCACGATGTCATTGCCGCTGGCACCCGTCATCTGCCGGCCAGCCCCGCCGCGCCCGTTGTCGGCGAAGAAGTGCTGCTGATAGCGGAAGTCGATCAGGGTGTTCAGCCCGTCCACGGCCTCGGCATAGACCGAGCCACCATTACCGCCGTCACCGCCATCCGGCCCGCCGAATTCGATGAATTTCTCACGGTGGAAACTCGACGAGCCCGAGCCTCCGGAACCGGAACGGATATAAACCTTGGCGAGATCGAGGAATTTCATGTGGGCGACCCTAAGTAATGCCCCCTCCGATACCGCATAGGCCGAGGGTGCTCAATTCCGTTGTTGGCCTAGCTTGCGGGCATAGGTCCATGTGGGCACGTTCGCGCCGCGCGCGACCGAATAGGCTTCTGCGTCGCCCAGGTATTGGAAGCCGCAGTTGGTCATGACACGCGCCGAAGCCGGATTGTCCTGCATGACCACCGCGAACATCGCGGAGGCTTGATGCGGGTTGGCATCGATCAGCGCTTGGATCGCCGAAGTGGCGAGGCCCGCATTCCAGAACGCAGGCGCAATCCAGAAGCTCAGCTCGGATTGGCCCTGATCCACGCGCGACAGCGAGATCACACCCATCACTTCCGACCTGCCGGACCGCGTGCCATCAAGCACCCAACGGCACTCAGCCCGATCCGTTGCTTGCGCGCGGGCAATCATCGTCTGGACAGCGCCGGGCGGCAGCGGATGCGGGATCGTGCGCGTGTTTTTAGCCACGCGCGCATCTCCGGCATAAAGGCCGATCAGCCCCGCATCGGAACCGCGCGGCGGACGCAGATCGAAGCGATCTGTTGTGATCGTTGGCTGTAGAGCCAGAACTGTGTTCACTTCCATGCGCCTTCTCCTCCGGATGACGCTAAAAAAACGGCAATCGTGACGCGGGTTTGACAGCGTCGCGGCCCTCCCCCGGCCAAGGCACTGAAAAAAATGCAGCGGGGGACCGGATTACCCGATCCCCCGCGACTTTAGTCTGAAGACCGGATTACTCGGCTGCTTCTGCGACTGGCAGCACGGAAATGAAGGTGCGACCCTTCAAGCCCTTCGAGAACGCGACGCGGCCTTCGACGGTTGCGAAGATCGTGTGATCGCGGCCCATGCCAACGCCTTCGCCCGGCCACCACTGGGTGCCGCGCTGACGCACGATGATGTTGCCCGGGATAGCCTCTTGGCCACCGAAGAGCTTAACGCCGAGGCGGCGACCAGCGGAGTCGCGACCGTTACGGGATGAACCGCCAGCTTTTTTGTGTGCCATGAGGAATTACTCCTGTGCTGCGGCAGGGGCCTTGCCCGTGCCGATTGCGGCTTTCACGCCGGACTTTTCAGCGCCGGACGCGAGGATCTCGGTGATCTTCACCAGCGTCAGTTGCTGACGGTGACCACGCGTACGCTGCGACGAGTGCTTACGACGACGCTTCCAGTAAGCAATCGTCTTTTCGCCTTTGATCTGGTCGATCACTTCCGCCTGAACAGCAGCGCCGTTCACGAAGGGAGCGCCAACAGTCAGGCTGTCACCACCGAGCATGAGAATATCGTTGAACTGGATTTTTTCACCAGCAACGGCTGCAAGCTTTTCCACGCGGAGCGTATCGCCCGCCTGGACCTTGTATTGCTTGCCGCCGGTTTTCAGGACCGCGAACATGGGCCATTCCTTTGTCTACCGCGTCCTGTGGCCCCGTTTCCGGAGTTCGTTGGGTTTCCCCGCCTCGGACAGCGCGCCCCGATGGGGGCGTTTTGTGAACATGAAACCCGGCGCAGAGTCGCCCCTGCCCGGGATGCCGGCTTTTCCCGCATGTGGGATCAGAAGTCAAGCACCCCTGCAGCGCCCCGGATCGTCATAGCGTTTCGCCACGCATCTTGTTGGCAAGAGCCAATCCAAGAGAGTAACTCAGCTCTCGATACATCCGGTCAAACCCCGCGAAAAGCGCGGCATTCAGCGCCCTTCCCTCAGGGCTGCGGGAGAGCTGTGTGTATTGGTCGATCTCCGCCACCGTGAGCGAGGCATAGGCCAACCCGAGGAAAGACTGCACCCATTCCGCGGTATCTTCACGCGTGGAATCCTCGTTTTGCCAGATATCCTCAACCATTTCGGCCTCCGACATTTCCAGCGCCCCACCCTCTGCCAGCCCCTGATAGAACCGCAGGCTGGACGTCAGCCCGCCCGACACGTTCAACTCCACAAGATCATTCGCCTCGATATAGGCGGTGACCGCTTCGAAATGCGGATCTGGCGTGACGAGCGCATTGCTCTCGACCGCGCGGAAGGCCTCGCGCGCGGCCTCTTCCTTCGCTTTGTCGAGAAACGCACGCCGCGCTTCGAGTTCCAGTTCGACCACTTTTAGCCCCAGAGGTGAGGCGAAAAACTCCAGAAGCGGCGCGGGATCGGTGCCTTCGAAGCGTTCCGCGAAATCCTCTTCCACCACCACGGCCATCCGCGCGGGATCATAAAGCCGCTCCACAACAGCGCGCCATTCAGGGCCACCGCCCGAGGGCAGCATTTGCACGCCTAGGTCCGCCCCGTAAGCCAACCCCTCGGCGCGCATCAGCTCGATCATATCGGTCATGCGCAGCGCATCATAAAGCGGGCGCAGCGGCGCTTGCTGGGCGAAGGCGGGCACTGCCGCCAGAACCGCCAACCCTGCCCCGATCAAAGCGTTCCGGATCATAGGTCTTGCCCCGGATGAAGTTCGGACATCCGCGAGGCCAGCACTTCGAAGCGGCTCGCCATGATCTCGTATTGAACCGCGTTCATCAACTCATAGACCTTCTGCATCATCGGATGCTCAAGCGCCTCCGCATAGGCCAGAAGCTCCTCATCCGAGAAGGGCTGGTAGGTGAGGGCCGCATTGGCGAGCGACCCTTCTTCCATCTGCGCCGCCATCGCCTCGCGCCCTTCCGCAATCATCGCGCGAAGCTGCGCGATATCGACTTGCAGATGGATCACATCGGCATCGGCCGCCGCCGAGAGGAAGCGGACCTGGATTTCCTCCATGGCGCGCACACTCATATTGCCCGCATCAATGGCCGTGTTCATGCGCTTGAACAACTCAACCCGCGCTGGATTCGTTGCCGCCAGTTCAGCCAGAATGGCCTTCCCCTGATCTTGCCGCGTGTCGTCCGTAGAAGCATGCGAGGCATTTTCCGCCGCAACGAGCCGCTCCCCAAGATCTGAGGCGTAAAATTCCACGCCATGCACGAGCATCTCGCTATCCATCGCCTCGCTGAGCATGGCGGCGGCCGTGGCGGTCATGTCCTCCGGCGCAAATACACTCTCAGAGAGCCGCATCCAGTCCGCCCCGAAGGCTTCTGCCTCGATCCCGATCATCGCGGGCGCATGGCGCGCCGATTGCGCGATGCTTTCCACGGCCACGTCGAATCCGGTGGTTTTCAGGAAGGCTTCCACCTGAACCTTATCCAGTCCCGCCTGAGCCGGACTGACGAGCGTAGCCAAAAAGAGAATCGGTGCGAGGATGCGGAGGAACATGGAAAGCCTTG
>RFUP01000520.1 GCA_009922885.1 Paracoccaceae bacterium | reverse complement strand
GAAGGCTATTCTGCAGAATGTGCCGACGTGGCGCTGCTCGGAGCCGGACAGCCTGAAATATGTGCTGGAGCATCTGTCAGAGCTGGTGGTGAAGGAGGTGCATGGCTCGGGGGGCTACGGGATGCTGGTGGGGCCTGCGGCCTCGAAGCGGGAATTGCAGGCCTTCGAGAAGAAGCTGAAGGCCAAGCCATCGAATTACATCGCCCAGCCAACGCTGGCGCTTTCCACGGTGCCGATCCTTGCCAAGAAGGGCCTTGCGCCCCGGCATGTGGATTTGCGCCCCTTCGTGCTGGTGAGCCCGAAGCAGATCACCATCACGCCCGGCGGCCTGACCCGCGTGGCGTTGAAGGAAGGGTCGCTTGTGGTGAATTCGAGCCAAGGCGGCGGCACCAAGGACACTTGGGTATTGGGGGACTAAGCCATGCTGGGACGGACGGCCGGAGGCCTTTTCTGGATGTTCCGCTACCTTGAGCGGGCAGAGAACACGACGCGGCTTCTGGAGGCGGGTTGGCGCATTGCGCTGACGCGGGCGGGCCAAGGCCAGAGCGAATGGGAATCGGTGATCAACACCGCAGGGGTGCGCGGGGCCTATCTGGGCAAACACGCGGATTTCGACGCGGCACCCGTGATCAACTTCCTCTTGCGGGACGCGGATAACCCCTCTTCGGTGCTGAATTGCGTGGGGGCCGCGCGCACCAATGCGCGGATGGTGCGCACGGCGCTTTCTTCGGAAGTCTGGGAGGCGGTGAACGAATGCTGGATGGCGGTGAAAGCCGCCCTCGCCCGGCCCGTGACGGAAAAATCGCTGGCGGATGTGCTTTCCGTGATCCGCAGCACCTCGGCCATGGTGCGGGGCGCAGTGCATGGCACGATGCTTCGGAACGAGATCTACAATTTCTGCCGTATGGGCACCTTCGTGGAGCGGGCCGACAACACGGCGCGTATCCTTGATGTGAAGTATTACGTGCTGTTGCCGACGGCGGCTTTCGTGGGATCGGCGGTGGACAATACGCAGTGGGAAACGATCTTGCGATCGGTCTCGGCGGAGCGATCCTATAGCTGGCTCTATGGCGGGGAAAGTTCGGCGGCGGGGATTGCGGAGTTCCTGATCCTTGATCGGCGGATGCCACGCTCGATTGCGTTTTGCCTCTCGAAAGTGCGGGAAAACCTCTGCCATCTCGAAGGCGATCATGGCGCACGCCGCCCGTGCCAAGACAGGGCGGATGGCTTGGTGAAACGGGTCAGCGGGCGGCAGATCGGCGCGATCATCGACGAAGGATTGCACGAATTCCTTGAGGAAACGCTCAACGATATCGCGGGCTTGGCGGCCCAGATCGAGCAGGATTTCCGTTTCTACGGCTGAAGAAAGGAGGGCGCGCCATGCGGCTGACCGTCTCCCATACAACGACCTATGCCTATGACAGCCCGGATCATTACGCGCTGCAACAATTGCGGCTGCGCCCGAAATCCGGAGCGGGGCAGACCATTCTGGAATGGCACACCGAGATTTCGGGGGGGCTGAAGCAGCTTTCCTACGTGGATCACCACAATAACCACGTGGATCTGGTGGTGATCGAGCAAGGCGCGATGGAGATCACGGTGGTTTCACGCGGGGTGGTCGAGGTGGAAGACCGCGCGGGGGTTGTGGGCAAGCTCCGGGGCCTCGCGCCGCTCTGGCTTTTCGAAGCGCCCACAGCAGCAACCGAACCGGGGCCAAGGCTGAAGGCGCTCGCAAGCCAG
>RFUP01000519.1 GCA_009922885.1 Paracoccaceae bacterium | reverse complement strand
GAAGGCCAAGATCGAGAAGTTCTGTTTGCAGCGCGTCGCCCATCTGGCGGAGGCGGAACTTGGTGACGTTCGAGCGGGTGAAGAGGGCGGCGTGCATTGCGTCCATCCCGCTCGGCGGGGTCGTAGAGGACGAAGGCTTTCTGGGCGGCGTCGAGCATGTCGGGGGCGTAGCCGTAGCGCGAGGTGAAATCGAGGCGGCGGAAATCGCGGAAGCGCTCATCCCATTCGGTGACGCGGGGGTCGAGGGTGGCTTGGGGCTGGACGGCCAGCACCGTGGCACCGGGGGCGACCGCGGAATAGGCGGAGGCGGCGTAGCCACAGGGGCCTGCGCCGTAGAAGATGACCTGATCGAAGTCTTCGAAGAAACCGTCGTCGATGAGGCGGTCGAAATAGCCCCAGATCTTGCGATCGCGGAACCATGTGTCGCCATCGGAAATGAGGCAGAGATGTGACCAGCCGTGGCGGCGCACGAGTTCCCAGCCGATGGGGTGGGCGTTTTCGGAAAGGCTCTGGATTCCCGCAAGGGTTTCAAAGGTAACGATGAGCGTGCTGCCTTCGTCGATGAACGCGGCGGCGTGACGTTTGCCCAAGGCTTCGAGATAGCCTGTTTCTTCAGTGATTTCGGCGACGCGCGCAAACCATTCGGCCTTCTTCAGGCCGCCAAGCGGGGTGTCGATTGTTGCAGGCGATTCTGCCATGCTGCGCGTCCTCTCTCTGCTCGCGGTTGTTTGCGAGGCATTGGATAGAGGAGACACTAAGCGGCGTTTGGGGCGGAAATGCGGAGGCTTTTGGGGGATTTCCGGGTCATTCCGGCGATGTTTCGTCGGTGGCACCCGCCATGCGTGCGCGGTTGGCGTAGTTCACGAGGAAGCGCGCGGCCTGCATGGAGAGGGGGCGCGTGGGGGGCGTGAGCATGAGGCGGCCCATGAGGGCGCGGAAGGGTTCTTGCAGCATCAGCGCGTCGAAGCGGTTGTGACGCCAGAGCACGGCTTCGGCATGGAGGCGGGCGGTTGGCTCGTCACTCAGGAGCATCGCGCGCTCTTCTTCCATGCGGGGGGCGAGGGCGAGGATGGAGCGGTCTTCTTCGGCGACGAAGTTGCGTTCGACCCAGTAGTCGAGCCCGAGGAGGTGGTCTGAGTGGACGGCGCGGCCACGGTCGGCTTTCAGGACGTAGCTTTCCATCGCGCCCAAGGGGTAGTGGTTGGTCTGGGCGAGGCCGTAGTTCGGCTGGCCGTAGGTGGAGAAGAGGCGCTGGGTGTGGAAGAGCGCGGGCAGTTCGCGGCCTTCGCCATCGAACCAGTGGGCTTCCGAAAGGCGGGATTTGTCGGGGTCGCGCGGGCGGTGGACGCCGGGTTTGCGGTAGATGCCGTTGTTTTTATAGAGAGTTTTGAACATCGAGGCGCGCCACGGCCAGTAGAGGATGGCGGGAGCGGCGCGGGTGAATTGCTGGGTGATGGGCTTGTCGTGGTAGCGCGCCACATCGGCATTGCCGAAGAGCCGCCACGTGAGGGTGATGGAGTTCGCGTCGGGGAGAGCGTCGAGGAGGGCCTGAACGCTGCGGTCGCCGGTGTGGATGTTGACGAATTCGTCCACATCGAGGGGCAGGATCCAGTCGGCTTCCTGCACGATGGGCAGGGAGGCTGCGCGTTTCAGGGCGGTGAACTGGATGCCGCCGTTATCATAGGGCGGATCGTTGCGGTGGTGTTCGAGGAGGCCGCGTTCGGCCAAGCGGTCGAGAAGC
>RFUP01000518.1 GCA_009922885.1 Paracoccaceae bacterium | reverse complement strand
TTCGAACATTGAACATCGCGCCCCGTTTCCGGAACGACGTCGTTCGGTACCTCGTATTGCGCGCCGCAATTCGGGCAGATGATCCGCATGTTGCTTCCCCTGACCGGCCATGTCATTCAAGCCACCCCAAACCACTCGTAAAAACACCAAACACCGGCACCTTATGGTGTAACGTCTTGGCGGAAAAGTGCAAAGCCGCGTTCTTGCTGGCAGCGTTGCATGTCTGCCGTTAAGAAGGCACAAAGAGGCGGCTTGCGACGGGTGCAGGCGGAATTGGGGGCAGCGTGATCGAGTTTGACCGGGTCGCGATGAGCTATGGCGGTGGTGAGCTTTTTGGCGACATCTCGCTGAAGGTTCAGGCGGGGTCGTTTCACTTTCTGACGGGGCCTTCGGGGTCTGGCAAGACGACTTTCCTCAAGCTGGGTTATGGCGCGCTTCTCCCCACTTCTGGGCAAGTCCGGCTGTTTGGCCAAGACGTGCGCGGGTTGGATCGCGATGGCGTGGCATTGGCGCGCCGCCGGATCGGGGTGGTGCATCAGGATGTGAAATTCCTCGACCATCTGAGCGTGGCGGATAACGTGGCCTTGCCCTTGACCGTTTCGGGCCGCGATACCGCTGATCAACTGGCCAATCTGGACGAGCTTCTGGCGTGGGTGGGCCTGCGCGACAGAGCCGATGCCCTGCCTGCGGAGCTTTCGGGCGGTGAGCGGCAGCGCGCGGCTTTGGCGCGGGCGGTGATTATGCAGCCCGAGGTCGTTCTTGCGGATGAACCCACGGGGAATATCGATTGGGAAATGTCGCAGCGCCTTTTGACGCTTCTGGTGGAGCTGAACCGGATGGGCACGACCATTCTGGTGGCGACGCATGATCTGAACCTGATCCGCGCGGCGAAAAGCCATGTGCAAGCGCGGGTGCTCAGGATTTCCAATCGTCGTTTGCAGCTTGCGGGGGCTGATCTGTGAGCCGGGTGCAAGAGATGATCGCCGAAGCCTCGGCGCTATTGATCGGGGATCCGCAAGCGGACCGGATGGTGCCGCCGACCGGGTTTACCGCGCGTTTGACGGGGTTTGCGGCGGGGGCGATGGCGCTTCTGGCGGTATTCGCGCTGGCGCTTTCCTTGGCAACGCGGCGGTTGGCGCAGCGGTGGTCTGACGAGTTGGGGCGGGCCTCGACGATCCGGATTTCTGCCCCGACCGAAGAGCGGGCGGCGCAGGTTCAGGCGGTGTTGCGGATCTTGGAAGCGACGCCCGGTGTGGTTTCGGCGCGTGCCATTCCGCCCGAGGAAGCGGCGAAGCTATTGGAGCCATGGTTTGGCCCGGATCTGCCGCTGGATACTTTGCCGGTGCCGCAACTGGTTGAGGTGGTGGAAGAGAAATCCGGGTTCGATGCGCAGGGTTTACGGCTGCGGTTGAGTGCGGAAGTGCCCGGTGCGGTGCTCGATGACCACACGCGCTGGCGCGCGCCTTTGGTGCAGGCGGCGGGGCGGTTGCGGTTCTTGGGCGTGCTCTCGATCCTGCTGATCGCGGCTACCACGGCGGCGATGATTACGCTGGCCGCGCAAGCGGCCTTGGCGGCCAACGCGCAGGTGATCGCGGTGCTCAGGCTTGTGGGCGCGCAGGACAGCTATATTGCGAAGGCCTTCGTGCGGCGCTTCACGTTGCGCGCGCTGAGTGGCGCGGCTGTGGGTGTGCTTCTGGGGATGCTGGCAGTGTGGATGCTGCCGGAAGCACAGGAAGACGGC
>RFUP01000517.1 GCA_009922885.1 Paracoccaceae bacterium | reverse complement strand
TTGTACACCTTGTGGACCTTGCGGTCCCTGCAATCCTTGTACGCCTTGGCCAGCATAAAAACCATGCAAGCCCTGCATACCTTGTATGCCTTGTGGACCGCGTATGCCCTGTGAGCCTTGTGTACCTTGTATTCCAGTAGTACCTTGAATACCTTGCGGACCATCTAAGCCTAGTGGACCTTGTACACCTTGTGCTGTCATGCGATTCCAGTATGTAGTATTTACTACACCTGGGCTAAACTCTGGTGCTTCCTCTGCAAATGTTCCGCTATCGTATACAGCAATATAGCTATCACCAAAATAATAAACTACATCATTTTTAGTATAGTATTCTGTAAAGGTATAATCACCACGCCAAGTTACTGCAACACCTAGAGTACCTTGAACACCTTGTATACTATAACCTTGTATACCTTGTATACCTTGTGCGTCAAATAATCCACGTAAGCCTTGAACACCTTGTGGACCTTGCATACCCTGCAAGCCTTGTCCTGGTGGACCTTGAATACCTTGTGCTGCATAAGCACCACTTAAACCTTGCGTACCTTGACTACCAGTAGTACCTTGAAGACCTTGTGGACCTATAATATAACCTATAGCACTTACAGTATTATCTGTATAAGTAAGTGTTAATACTCCAACATCGTCTATTGTTACTTGGCTAATACCGGTACCAATAATACCTTGTGTACCTTGTAAACCATAGTAGCCTTGTATACCATAATAACCTTGAGTTCCTTGTGCACCTTGTAAACCTTGAGCACTCATTTTTTGCCAATAAGCGCTATTAGTATTACCAGGACCAAACTCAGGAGCTTGCTCAAAGAAATCTAAAACATTAGATATGGCTATAAACGTAGCACCGGCATACTGTACAACATCATATTTATTATAGAAGTTGTACTGGCTATAATCACCACGCCAGTTAAAACCAATACCTTGATAGCCTAATAAACCTTGAACACCTTGTATACTTTGACCTTGTATACCTTGTATACCTTGACCAGCAAAAGCTCCATCTAAACCTTGTGTACCTTGAGCGCCTTGAGCGCCTTGTGTACCTTGAATACCTTGAATACCTTGAGTGCCTTGAGGTCCAGCATCGCCTACGGTAAGTGTACCACTATATACAGTACTAAGCTGAGATACATAGTATAGCTCACTGGGAGCATTTAATGGTACTGTAAAAGTTATTCTGCCTTCAAGTGCTCCATTATTTATTAAACCTGGTTCATATACACTGCCACTACCAGCTTGCGGATAGGTTTTAATATAAAATCTATTATTATATTCACTGATAACATCAAAGTAGTAGGTGAATCCGCGAATAAGATGTAGTGTAGGGTTTATACTACCATTTATATTCCAGCCTGAACCAAGCGCAAAATTTACTTGATGGTTTATACCGCCAACTAAACCTTGAGCACCTTGTAGCTGCTGATAACCAAATCCTTGTAAACCCTGTAAACCTTGTATACCTGTAGTACCTTGGGGGCCTTGTGTACCCTGCGTACCTTGTACACCTTGCAAACCTTGAGTGCCTTGCAAACCTTGACTGGTAAGTCTACCCCAGTATTCGCTGTTAGGTACTCCTGGGCTAAATTCTGGTGCTTGTTCAGCAAACACACCGTTGTAGGTAGCAACAAAACTGCCGCCATTATGAAATACTACGTCTGAGCGTTTATAAAATTCTGTAAAGCTGTAATCACCACGATAAGTATACTCACCGCCCTGTACACCC
>RFUP01000516.1 GCA_009922885.1 Paracoccaceae bacterium | reverse complement strand
CCTGGCTTGCATGAGTGGGATGCGAAGCTGTGATGTGAGTTACACACAGTTATTTCGCACCTGCAGCATCGCTGGGGTGGTGGCGCTAGGGATCGCTGAAAGATCGCGCATAGTCAAGGAGTTGGGCGAAGTATTTGCTCGAAAAAGAGGCGAGTCGTTAATGAAAAGTTAACGCTCAGGGGGAATCAGGCCCAGCCCACGCAGGTAAATCCCCATCGCGGATTCGAGAAGTGCCTCCGGATCGAAGGGGCTTTGCTGGCCGGGGCTGTTGCGCGCGAAAAGCTCGACCACACCGTGGGACATGGCCCAGATATGGGCGGAAACCATGGTTGCGGGTGGACGGCGATCTTCGGGGATGCGCTGCGAGAGGCCACGAGCGGATTCTTCGAGCACGGCGCGGGCCTTTGCGGATGTGGCCGCGAGTTCCGGTGTGCGGTTGACGCTGATGCCGCTTTCGAACATCGCGATATAGTGGCCGGGATATTTCTTCGCGAATGCAAGGTAGGCGCGCCCCGTGGCTTCAAAGGCGGCAAGCGCGGTTGGCTTGCCATTGTCATAGGCAAATTCCATGAGCGCGGTAAAGATTTCGTAACCTTGGCGCGCCGCTTCGGCGATGAGATCCTCGCGGCCTTCGAAATGGCGATAGACGGCGGCGGGAGTGACGCCTGCCTCGCGGGCCGCTTCCGAGAGGGTAAAGCCCGTGGGGCCTTTCTCGGTGATGAGAGAAAGGCACGCCTCTACAAGGGCTTGGCGGAGATTGCCGTGATGGTAGCCTTGTTTACGCATCCCAAATCTCGGGGCCGCCAGAGATTAGCGGATCATGCGGGCCAAGGGCTTTTTCGTCCTTTTCCGTGTATGGCAAGGCGGCGAGGACGCGGCGGATGGTCTGAAGGCGGGCGCGGCGCTTGTCGTCAGAGCGGATGACGGTCCATGGGGCGATGTCGGAATGGGTGCGGTGCAGCGTTTCGGCGATGGCTTGGCTGTAGGCATCCCACTTGGGAAGGCCGTCCACGTCGATTTTGGAGAGTTTCCAGTGCTTTAGCGGATCTTGTTCGCGGTCGAGGAAGCGCTTGAGCTGCTCGGGGCGCGAGACGTTGAGCCAGATTTTGAAGAGGCGGATGCCCTCGTCGACGATCATGCGTTCGAAATCGGGGGTCTGGGTGAAGAAATGCTCGCGTTGGGTCTCGGAGCAGAAGCCGAAAACATGCTCGACGACGCCTCGGTTATACCAGCTGCGGTCGAAGAGAACGATTTCGCCTTTGGTGGGTAAGAGGCTGATATATCGTTGAAAATACCACTGACCCGCCTCGGCTTCGGAGGGTTTCGAGAGAGCGACGACGCGGGCGCCTCGGGGATTCAGGTTTTGGCGGAAGGCGTTGATCGTGCCGCCTTTGCCTGCCGCATCACGCCCCTCGAAGACGATGGCGACGCGGGCGCCGGTTTCTTTGGCCCATGACTGCATTTTGACGAGTTCAATTTGCAGTGCATCCATATGTTTTTCATAGGTTTTCTTCTTCATGCGCTCGGCGTGTGGATAGTCGTCGGAGAGCATGTCGTCTTCGTCGGTGGCGCGTTTGATGGCGTTCCGGATCGCCTCGGGGGCTTCGGTTTCGAAATAGCGGGAAATCGCACCGTCAAAAGGGAGTTTCATGTGGCCTCACAAGGTTTTGGCCAGTATCGCCGAGTGCCCGAGAAAGGCAAGGAGGGCGATTTCCGAAGAGTATGGATTGCGTCTGGATTG
>RFUP01000515.1 GCA_009922885.1 Paracoccaceae bacterium | reverse complement strand
GGAAAAACTTCAACCTCCTCGACCCCCTCCGCGCCATTCTCTCGTGGGACGAGCACCAAATTCTCGACCGCGCCGCGCCTGCCCATTTCACCACGCCCTTGGGCCGCGAAATCCCCATCGACTATTCGGGTGAGCATCCCGAAATCACCCTCCGCCTCCAGGAAATGTTCGGCCAAACCACCCACCCTCAAGTGGCAGGCCGTCCCCTCCGCGTCACGCTCCTCTCCCCCGGCCAGAAGCCCGTGCAAACCACGATGGACATTCCCGGCTTCTGGGACAGCTCCTATTCGGACGTCCGCAAAGACATGCGCGGCCGATACCCCCGCCACCCATGGCCGGAAAACCCGCGCGAAGCCGACCCCACCCTGCGCGCAAAACCGCGCGGCACCTGACCATGATTTGCAAAACGTGAAAACTCCTGTTAAATAAGGGAAAACACGCGAGCAGAAATGATCAAACGCCTTCACAGTTCCGTTGCGGCCACTTTTGGCCCGCTCTTCACGCGCCCCCGCCGCAAGCAGGTGGCTGCCCTCTGCCTGCGCCGCAAAGGTCAACGTGCGGAAGTCTTGATGATCACCTCGCGCGGCACCGGCCGCTGGATCCTGCCCAAAGGCTGGCCCATTGAAGGCCTTTCCGATGCCAACGCCGCCCTGCAAGAAGCCTGGGAAGAAGCGGGCGTCAAGAACGCCACCCTATCCCCCCGCCCCGTGGGGCGGTACCGCGCGGTGAAAACCCATCCCAAGGGCGTGCCCGAACCGGTCGATACCTTGGTCTTTGCCTGCGAGGTCGGTGCCACATCCGATAAATGGCCCGAATCCCACGAGCGCACCCGCCGCTGGATGCGCCCCGAAGAAGCGGCCCATCTGGTGAAAGAACCCGGCCTTAAACGCCTCCTGCGCGCAGCCAGCCTGCTCTGAACCCCCGATGTAACACTTTTATGGCAGTTTTGTAACAGCTCTGCCCGCCAAACGCTTGCCACATGGCCCGCCCCCCGTTACCCCCACGGCCAACGGGAATCCCCAGCGAGCGAGACACGCCATGACCGGACCAAATTCCAACACCCATTGGAAAACCCTCGACAAGGACCTCAAGCGCATCACCGCGCTCGAATATGCCACGGCCTACGTCGCACGCCCGATGATCGGCCTCGGCATCTCGCTGGCCTTCATCGTCCTCGCAGGCCTCGGCGCGATGATGCTCTTCGGCGGTGACCAGCACACGATGGTCGTCGTCGCCGCCGCGATCTTTGGCGCCTATATGGCGATCAACATCGGTGCCAATGACGTCGCCAACAACATGGGCCCCGCCGTGGGCGCAAACGCCCTCACCATGGGCGGTGCCATCGCCATTGCCGCGATTTTCGAAAGCCTCGGCGCGCTCGTCGCAGGCGGCGATGTGGTTTCCACGATCTCCAAAGGCATCATCTCGCAAGAAAGCGTGGCGGAAACCTCCACCTTCGTCTGGGCGATGATGGCCGCGCTCATCTCCTCGGCCCTCTGGGTGAACCTCGCCACCTATCTCGGCGCGCCTGTCTCCACCACGCATTCGGTCGTGGGCGGCGTCATGGGCGCAGGTATCGCCGCCGCTGGCTTCGGCGCAGTGGATTGGAACACGATGAGCACGATCGCTGCCAGCTGGGTGATCTCGCCTGTGCTGGGCGGCATCATCGCCGCCGCCTTCCTCGCGTTCATCAAGGCAAAGGTGATCTATGCCGACGATAAAATCGCCGCCGCCCGCCGCTGGGTGCCTGTGCTCATCGCCATCATGGCC
>RFUP01000514.1 GCA_009922885.1 Paracoccaceae bacterium | reverse complement strand
TCAGCAGGTCGGTCAGGCGGTGGTAGAGTTCGGGGGTCATTGTGTGTCCTGTTGAAAGAGTGAGCGGGCCAACACCTCGGCCATAATCGGCGCGACGGCGTTTCCGGCCTGCTTGAAAGTGGCGTTAGACCCGCCCGCGAAGGGGTAGTCAGGCGGAAAGCCCACCAGAATCGCAGCCTCACGGCAGGTCAGGCGGCGGCCGATGGCGTCGTCCACCTTGCTCCTGGACTTGGACGAGCCCGGCCCGGAAGCCTCGGCACCGCAAATGGTAGGGGCTGGCAGCAGCAGGTAGCCGCCTTGCCCGCCACAGCGCAGCGCGCCCATAGGCTGGTCGGGAGTGAGCACCGTGGGCTCCCCGTGGCGCTCGATCATGCCGGCGCCCCGGTCTTTGCGCGCCACCACATCCACCAGCCCCAAAGCCGCCCCGAAGCCGTTCCACGGCAACAGCCGCCGGCGGGCCGCAGACGGTGCAGCGCGTCAGAAGCGGCATCGTAGGCGGCTTTTGCGCGCTCACAGGAGGGGGTCATGAGGCACCCCCGGCCAGCCCCCGGATCGCCTTGCCAAGCTCCTCATACCGGCGCCTCACCTCGTCAACCTCCGGGGTGGCGCGGCCAGCCAGCCACGCATCCAACTCCTCCAGGGTCGGCTGTGCCCACCGGCGGCCCATCGCCGCATTCAAGCGCCCGATCAAAGGACCAACGGTCTGCCACCGCTCGGACTCCCGATAGATCACCGAGTGAGACGGTTCCGCGCGTTTCCTGTGCCACTTTTCGGCCAGTCGCATCAGTTCTGCCCCGCCGATCCGCCGTCCAGCCCACTCCCATGCAAGCAGAGGTTCCGCCGGCGGCTTGTCCTGCACCCGCCGCGCCATTGCAGCCACAAAGTCAGGGGTGAAACTCTCGATTTTGCGTTGCGTTGCCCGCCGCGCAGCCCTGAAGCCGTTGCTTCCCAGTTCCAGGAGTCCCCATCCTTCGGGCACCTCCTCCAAAGGGATGATGCCGACCGGAGCCGCAAACCAGCATTCGGACGCCCGCTTTTCCCAGGGCGCCCGCTTCCCAGGATTGTCCAACTCGCGCCGGAAGTCGGCGCGAGAGACTTTCACCTCATAGGCTGCTGAAAGGTACGCCTTGGACGGCCACAAGTTCAGCGCGTAGAAGTCAATGGTGCGGCCCTTCATGGAGCCGGTACCGTCGGCAAGCTCGGTAAAGGTGGCCCATTCTTCGCCGGAGTACCGCTCCTGAAGGTGGCGGATGATGATCGCTGCTGTGGGCTTTTCAGGGAAGAGGCTCATCGGGCACCCGAAGCCGCGCGCATTGCGTCGCGGAAGGTACCTGCACACCCGCGCTGCACCTCCTCCGTATCCCATCGCTCCCAAGCATAGGGCGCCTTCCACCCCTCATTCTTCACCCGCTCCGGCGAAAGTCGGGCCGCGATGCCGTGAGGGGCTTGCCAACTGTCCGATTTGTGGCTGAACGCCCACCCCTCGCACGGCGGCTCTCCCTCCCCGCGCTCGTTGGCGAGGGTGGCTTCAAGCTCGGCAACGCGCGCCCGAAGCCGCAACACTTCGGTGCCCATCTCTGCGGCGATGGTCGGATGTGCATCCCCCGCCGGGAGCAGACAGGACAGCGGCACCCGAGCGGCGCACGTCAGCCCCGGCGCCGTCCGTATGTCGATGTGCCCCGGCGCTCCGTTGTGGACGCAGGCTTCTTCGCTGTCGAGGCTGTCAATCGTCCACAGCGTGGCGCATTTGGCCTTGGCAACGCCGTGAAG
>RFUP01000513.1 GCA_009922885.1 Paracoccaceae bacterium | reverse complement strand
CAACCCCCGCTCCGCTGTTTCCCGCACGCGCTCTGCAATCGTGGGCACAGTCGCCGCATGACGCCCGATCTTCTCGCCGTCAATGATCTGACCGATGCGAGCCTGCTCGCCGCGCTTCTCGTCTTTATCCGGGTCTCTGGCGTTGTGGCCTTTGCGCCCGCTTTCGGCGAGCAGACGCTGCCCATGCGCGTCAAACTTGGTGTTGCCATGGCGCTGACCGCCATAGTGCTCCCCGCCATTGCGGATGCGCCGATGCCGGACCCGAGCCTGAGCCTCGTCACTACCGAGGCGCTGATCGGCGCCATTTACGGGTTGTTCCTGCGCGTTGGCGTTATCGCATTGCAGATTGCAGGATCTGTGGCGGCGCAGTCGCTGTCTCTTTCCCATCTTGTTGCCGGAGCTGGCGGAGAACCGCTGCCCGCGATCGGCCATGCGCTTGTCTTGTCTGCCCTGACGCTACTGGTGATTTCCGGGCTGCCGCTCGCTTTGGTCAGCTACATCACGGTGAGCTATCAGGAGTTCCCCTTGGGCGGGAGCCTCACCGCTGAGGATTGGGTTGAGCGCGTGATCTTCGCCACGGGCAATGCCATTCGCTACGGCGCGGCGCTTGCCGTGCCCTTCGTGCTGGTCGCGCTGATCTACAACCTGGTTCTTGGCGCCATCAACCGGACGATGCCGCAGCTAATGGTCACCCTGATCGGTGCGCCTGCGATTTCTCTTGGCGCACTTGCTCTGCTGGCTATCACAGCGCCGCTCATCGCGGGGCATTGGGCCGCGATGATGCTTCAACTTCTTGCGTCTGGTGGTGCTCCGTGAGCGAGGATTCAGACAGCGAGAAAAGCCACGAACCAAGCGAAAAGCGCCTTCTCGATGCCCGGAAGAAGGGGCAGGTTGCGCGCTCTGCCGAGGTGACCACCGCAGTTGCCTACGGGGGTTACGTTCTGGGGTTTACTTTGTTCGGAGCGGCGATGCTCCAGCAACTCGGCTCTCTCTTTCTGGTGGCCGGAGCGCATCAAGCGACGGATATCAGGGCAAGCCTCCGGAGCTTTCTTGGCCATTCCGCTTTGGCCATTCTGCCGATCCTCCTGCTGCCAGCACTCGCTACGCTTCTTTCGGCCATCGCCCAAAGAAACCTGCTGTTCACGGCCGAGAACCTGCGCCCTAAACTCGAGCGGATTTCGCTCTTGAAGAATGTCAAAAAGAAATTCGGCCATCGATGCGATGGTGGATTTCCTGAGGAATTTCGCCAAGATGATGGCCTTGAGCGGCGTTCTGGTTGTGGCCCTCTGGCCCCGGATGGGCGATATTCCGATCTTGATCGGCGCGGATGCTGGCACGGCGAGCGGCTATGGGCTCACCGTGGTGAACAGCCTCTTCTTCGATATTTTCCTCGTTTCCCTCTGCTTTGGTGCGGTTGATTTATTGTGGCAGCACAACGCGCACCGGCGGCGGCTGATGATGTCGCACAAGGAGCTGATCGACGAGATGAAGGAGAGCGAAGGCGATCCGCATTTCAAGCACGCGCGCCGCTCGAAAGGGCAGGAAATCGTCATGCAGCAGGTCGCGGCGGAGGTGCCGAAAGCGGATGTGATCATCGTCAACCCGACCCATTATGCCGTGGCGCTCGCGTGGTCGCGCAAGCGGGGCGAGGCGCCGAAATGCCTGGCCAAGGGCGTTGACGAAGTTGCCGCGCGGATCCGCGAGATCGCGCAGGCCAATGGCATCCCGATCCACTCCGATCCGCCAACCGCGCGGGCGCTTTATGGGTCTGTTCCGGTCGGTCAGGAA
>RFUP01000512.1 GCA_009922885.1 Paracoccaceae bacterium | reverse complement strand
GCGCCGTCCAGAAGAGCCACGCCTCCAGTGGCACCGAAGGATCAAGAAACGCCGCGCGCGATTGCGCTGGGGCCATCGCCACGAAGTGCAACAGCCCGCCAAGGATCGCATGGATCAGGATCACGTCATCCCCCTGCCCGCCCCGGATCATCCGGTCGAACACAGCCGAGGGCCCGCGCCACGTGGCGGCGATATCCTGCGTAACTGCCATCAGCGCCGCCGCACCAGCCAACCGCGCAAGCGCTCGGCGATTTCTTCGCGAAGGCTCTCGTCCTCCACCTCGTCAAGCGCCTCCGCCATGAACGACATCACCAGAAGATCCACCGCATCCTTCTTCGGCACCCCGCGCGAGCGGAGGTAATAAAGTGCGGTTTCATCAATCGCGCCCGAGGTCGAGCCATGCGAGCAGGCCACGTCATCGGCGTAGATTTCCAGCTCCGGCTTGGCGAGGAACTGGCTGTCGTCATCCAAAAGGAGCGACTGCGAAATCTGGTAGCCGTCGGTTTTCTGCGCGCCGGGTTGCACAAGGATCTTGCCTTGGAACACGCCCGTCGCGCCGTTGCGCAGCACCTTCTTGAACACTTGGCGGCTTTCGCCGTTCAGCGCGCCATGGGTGACGAACACCGTATCATCATGGTGGAAATCCCCGTCGCCCATGCAGGCACCAGCCACATGTGCCACGGCATCGTCACCCACCATGTCGATCACGCATTCATTGCGGGTAAGGCGGCCATTCACGGTGAGCGTGAAGCTCTTGAACGTCGCTTCCGCAGCCACGCGAGCAAAAATATGCGTCACCGCACGGCGCTCATGGTCGCGGCCTTGCGCGCGGATGTGGTGGAAGCGCGCGCCTTCGGCGATATCCACTTCCATCACTTTGTTGAAGCGCGCCGCCGCCGGCCCGTTTTCCAACACTGTCAGCTCCGCGCCCGCATCGAGCTTCACCACGTGATGCAGCACCGCATCCGAGGTTTCGCTTTCATGGCGATAGATGAGCGAGACAGGGCGATGCGCCTTGCCCGTGGCATGGATCAGCACGCCATCGGTGGCCATCGCGGTATTCAGCGCCGCGAAGGGGCGCAACACCGGCGTCTGGCCCGCCGCTTCCAACGCACCATAAACCGACTGCGCCCAATGAATATCGGCGCCTTGCGCCACAGCGAGGCGCTCGATCTTGATGCCCGCCACGTCCAGCGGATCGCTTTCCGCTTCCGAGAACACGCCATCCACGAAGACGATCTTCAAGCGGTCCACGGCATCGAACAGCGGCGCTTCCTCGTTCTTGAAAATCGCGGCCTTCTCCGCCTCGGGGGCGTTCAGGCTGTCAGGGCGGGTGTAGCGCCAGTATTCGTCGCGCCGCCCCGGAAGGCCCATCGCGGTCAGCCGTGCCAGCGCATCTGCGCGCGCGGCTGCCGTCCAGCCTTTGGTCGGAGCCGCCGGGAGTGCCGCCAAACGCGGCCCCAGCGTGTCTGCCTTTGCCTGAGGGGCTGCCATTACTGCACCTCCGCCAGAATATCGGCGTAACCGTTGTTCTCGACTTCCAGCGCCAGTTCCGGCCCGCCCGTCTTGATGATGCGGCCATTGGCCATGATATGCACCACGTCCGGTTTGATGTGGTCGAGAAGGCGCTGGTAGTGGGTGATCACGAGGAAACCACGGCCCTCAGAACGCAGCGCATTCACGCCATCCGCCACGAGCTTCATCGCGTCCACGTCGAGGCCAGAGTCGGTCTCGTCGAGGATGCACATCTTCGGCTCCAGCATCGCCATTTGCAGGATCTCGTTGCGCTTCTTCTCACC
>RFUP01000511.1 GCA_009922885.1 Paracoccaceae bacterium | reverse complement strand
ATGTGGCTCGATCACGCTGTCGCGCCCGATGACGGTGTCATGGGCCAAGAAGACCGTTTCCGGGGCGGTCAAGGTGATGCCATCGGCCAGCAGGTTGGCCCGGGCGCGGGCCTGAAAGGCGGCTTCGGCCTGTGCCAATTCGGCGCGCGAATTTATGCCCATCGTTTCGGCCTCGTCGCAGGTGACGGCGGTGGCCGACAAACCATGGGCGCGGGCCAGCCCGACCACATCGGTCAGGTAATATTCGCCGCTGGCATTGGCATTGCTGATTTGGGAAATCAGGTCGAACAACTGGGTGCAATCGGCGGCAATGACACCCGAGTTGCACAAGGTAATGGCGCGTTCGGTTTCGGTTGCGTCTTTATATTCGACAATCCGCTGCAGGCTGTCGCCCTCCATCACCAAGCGGCCATAGCGGCCCGGGTCTTTGGCAGAAAAGCCCAGAACCACCACATCATGGTCGCGCCGCGCAGCCTGCATGGCCGCCAGCGTTTCCGGCTGGATAAAGGGGGTGTCGCCATACAGAACGATCACATCGCCAGTAAAATCTGCCAGCGCGGTACGTGCCATATCCACGGCATGGCCCGTGCCTTTTTGTTCGGGCTGCAAAACCAGCTCTATTGTCTTATCCCAAGACTTGGCCGCTTTGCCAACGGCCTCGGCGCCGTGGCCCGCCACCACGATGCAGCGCGCCGCCTCGATCTGGGCTGCGGATTTCAGCGCATGCACCAATAGCGGCGCACCGGCCACTTGGTGCAATACCTTGGGCAGGTCCGAGTTCATACGCGTGCCCATGCCAGCGGCCAGGACGATCAATGCAGTTGCCATGAAAAAACTCTTTAATTTGCGCTTTTGGCCGTTATACGGGCTTGTGGGCGCGGCGCAAGCCAGTGCGCCATCACGTGAGGTTGCCATTTGTAACAGCGCCCCGTGCCACGGGCTGGGCCTATTGATGGGGTTGTCGATGGGCCTGTGAACGGGCCTGTGAATGAGCAGGGCACGCTGGCGACAAAGCCAAGGGGAACAGGGCATGAGAACCGTTATTTTCGATCTGGATGGCACCTTGGCCGATACCAGCGCCGATTTAATTGCATCGGCGAATTATTGCTTTCGTGAAATGGGGTTGGGGGATCTACTTGATCCTGTGGCCGATGCGGGGGTGGCATTTCGCGGTGGCCGGGCGATGTTGGCTTTGGGCATGGCGCGCAGCCAACAGCCCGATGCAGCCATGCAGGTCGAGGCGTATTACCCGGTGCTATTGCGGGCCTATGGGGCTGCCATTGATGTGCACACCCGCCTATACCCCGGCGCGATCGAGGCGGTAGAGGCGCTGAAAGCGGGCGGATATCGGGTGGGCATTTGCACCAATAAACCCGAAGCGCTGGCAGAAACGCTACTATCACAAGAGCGAGCTCGCTTTGATGAGGGCGTCAGTGATCAGTTTCTATTGATTGCACGGGAAAAAACAACGCTGGAGGCACGCCTTAAAACCATTGATGCCAAGGTGGACGTGTTACGCCATGAGCTGGCCCTCAACGCCACTCTGGCGAGCTTACACGACGGGATTCGCTAGCGCCCCGAACAACGCGTCATGATTCCAGGCCAAGTTAGCATGGCCTGGCAACAGAGGGTGAGTTTTAGCAAGCGATTGCGGACAGCGATTCATAGACGCTTTACGCTGTCACACTCGGCGAAAGCCCAAACGACTAAATAAGGGTCATTGCGCGTCCCTAGCGATGTAGGCAGAGCACCTACGCGTCTGCAATGGCGGCAAAGCGTGGCAGGGTGGCGCCGTCCAC
>RFUP01000052.1 GCA_009922885.1 Paracoccaceae bacterium | reverse complement strand
TATGCGATTCGCGCGGTGCCGGAACATGAGTTGTTCGTGCGGTTCTGGCGGGCGGATTGGGAAGCCTTGTGGCGGGTGTTCCGCTTGGGCTGGCCGATCGGCATTACCAATATCGCAGAGGTGGGGCTTTTCTCGGCAGCGTCTTTGATGATGGGATGGCTCGGCACCGTGCCGCTGGCGGCGCACGGGATTGCACTGCAACTCTCGTCGATGACCTTCATGCTGCATGTGGGGTTGAGCAACGTGGCGACGATCCGCTCCGGGCGGTCGCTTGGGGCAGGGGACTTGGCGGAACTGCGGACAGGGGCTTCGACGGTGATTTTCCTGTCGCTCGTCTTCGTGGTGCTGACAGTGATCGCATTCCTGACCATTCCCGACGTGATGATCGGGCTTTTCCTTGCACCGGATGATCCTGACCGCGCGGCAGTGATCGCGATTGGCGTGACCCTGATGGCGGCGGCGGCGCTTTTCCAAGCGGCGGATTCGGCACAGGTGATGGCGCTGGGCCTGTTGCGCGGGGTGCAGGATACCCGCGTGCCGATGATTATCGCCACCATTGCCTATTGGGGCGTGGGGGCGCCCATGGCTTACGTGCTGGCCTTTGTTGTGGGCTGGGAAGGCGTGGGCGTATGGCTGGGGCTAGCGGCGGGGCTGGCCGTGGCTGGTGGGTTCATGATGCTGCGCTTCTGGCGGCAGTCCCTACCCAGACTGGAGCGCGCTTCCTGAGCCTTATTCGGCCTGGGTGCGCGCTTCGTAATTTGAGAGCAACCTGTCGGCCCGTTTCCGGACCAACACCGAGCGCAGATCATGCATCGCGAGCAGGAGAGAATCGGTGACCAGATCCAGCTGGGCGTCAGTGGCTTTTGACTGCGCCCAGTGGGTTGTCTGGTTGAGATAGTCGACCGCGCGGTGGATGTCGTCGATATCACGCGCGGCGAGAGTGGCGAGGCGATGCTCCATCCAGTCACGGATGACCGAGATGTCTTCCTCGGTGAGCTGGCGATCCCCTTGCGGTTTTATTTCGCCATTGCGGATGTTGACCGTCGCAATCTGATCCATTTCGATGCGACGCTGACGGTTTTCCGTGTCCACACGGAAAACGAACGCGCCGTTTTCCCGGACTCGAAAATAATACTCGGGCAAATCCCCCGCCATGCCTACTCCTTACGTTCGTTCACAAGACACCGTTTACGTAGTCGGTGATCAGGTCAACGACTCACAGAAAGATGCAATACGTTTGCAGGCCTCCGCAAGCTCTCCATCCGAGGTAGCGTAGCTGATGCGGAAGTTGGGCGAGAGGCCGAAGGCCGAGCCGAACACGACGGCAACGCCGGTGTCTTCGAGCAGAGCGGTGGCGAAATCCTCGTCATTGGTGATTTTCTTGCCGTTCGCAGTGGTCTTGCCAATGAGGCCTGCGATGGAGGGATAGACGTAGAACGCGCCTTCCGGATTGGGGCAGGTGATGCCCGGAATGGCATTGAGCGCCTTCACCACGAGGTCGCGGCGGCGGGCGAACATCAGCGCGTTCGGGGCGATGAAATCCTGGCTGCCGTCGAGCGCTTCCACAGCGGCCCATTGCGAGACCGAGCAGGGGTTCGAGGTGGATTGGCTCTGGATCATGCGCATCGCGGCGATGAGATCCTTCGGGCCACCCGCGTAGCCGATGCGCCAGCCGGTCATGGCATAGGCTTTGGACACTCCGTTGACGGTGAGGGTGCGGTCATAGAGCTGCGGCTCCACTTCGGCCGGGGTGCAGAATTTGAAATCGTCATAGGCGAGGTGCTCATACATGTCGTCGGTCATCACCCAGACGTGGGGATGGCGCAGGAGCACGTCGGTGAGGGCCTTCAATTCGCTGCGGCTATAGCCTGCGCCCGTGGGGTTCGAGGGCGAGTTGAAGAGGAACCACTTGGTTTTCGGCGTGATCGCGGCTTCGAGTTGCTCGGGCGTGATCTTGAAGTTGTTTTCCAGCGTGGCGGTGACGATCACCGGCGTGCCGGAGGCCAGAAGCACCATATCGGGGTAGGAAACCCAGTAGGGCGCCGGGATGATGACCTCGTCACCGGGGTTCAGCGTGGCCATGAAGGCATTGTAGAGCACCTGTTTGCCGCCCGTGCCGACCGAGATCTGCGCGGGGGTGTATTCGAGATTGTTCTCGCGCTTGAACTTGGCGCAGATGGCTTTCTTGAGTTCGGGAATGCCGTCTACGGCGGTGTAACGGGTCTTGCCCTGTTCGATCGCCTTGATGCCCGCGGCTGCGATGTTCGCAGGGGTGGGGAAATCCGGCTCGCCCGCGCCGAGCGAGATGATGTCGCGGCCTTGCGCTTTGAGTTCCATGGCGAGGTTCGAGACGGCGATGGTGGGCGAGGGCTTCACGCGCTTCAGAGCGGCTGCGAGGATCGACATGGGGGGCTCCGTTTGTCTTTCGGGTCGGTTCCTAATAGGGTGCGCCGAAATCCCAAGCAAGTGGACAAGGAGAAGAGCGATGGCAATGAACGAGCACATGAGCGCCCAAAGTTACTATGCAGCGGATGTGGCAACGTTGGGGGACCGGATTGCCGCGGCGCGTGAAGCGGTAGGCATGACACCGAAGCAGCTGGCCAAACGGCTGGGTGTGAAGACCTCGACGCTGGAAGATTGGGAAGACGACCGCGCCGATCCCCGTGCCAACCGACTGACCACGATGGCGGGGATGCTGGGTGTTTCGGTGGTGTGGCTCTTGAACGGCGAAGGCGATGGGGTGGCGATGCCCGAGGCGGGCGGTTCCTCGCCGGAGCTGGCCAAGGCGCTGGCGGACCTTGCGGCATTGCGCGACGAGGCCGAGGCCCTTGCAAAGAAGATCGGCCGGGTGGAAAAGGCCCTGCGTGAATTCAAAGTGCAGGAGCGCGAGGAATGACGGAAACGCGGGAAATCCGCCTGAAACGCCTTGGCATGCGCTCGATGCGGCGCGGGATCAAGGAGATGGATATCATCCTGTCGCGTTTCGCCGAAGCGGAATTGCCGGGGATGGATGCCGCTGGTTTGGATCGCTACGAGGCGCTTCTCGACGAGAACGATCAGGACCTTTACCAATGGGTGAGCGGCCAGATGGACGCGCCAGAAGCCCATACCGATCTGGTGGCGCGCATCCGCCATCTTATCAACGCCTGAAGAATACTTCGGATTTTAGTGGAATGCCCTCAGTTTAACCCGATCTTCGGGTTTTACCGCCAGAACTCGTTTCCGAGCAGACAGCACGGAGACAAACATGAGCATTCATTCCTCTGTTCAGGCAGCTGAAGCACCGCGCGGGGATGTTGGGCTACTGACGGGATACCTAGAGGCGCTGAGCCTAATCGAGCGCCTTCATCGCTTGCTACTTGATGTGATCAAGGACGAGTTCGAGCGCGTGGGGGTTATTGAGATCAACGCAGTTCAAGCGCTTTTGCTGTTCAATGTGGGCGAGCAGGAAGTTTCGGCCGGTGAATTGAAGTCGCGCGGGTATTATCAGGGTTCGAACGTGAGCTATAATCTGAAGAAGCTCGTTGAGGCCGGATATATGCACCACCAGCGTTGCGAGGTGGACCGCCGCTCTGTGCGGGTTCGGTTGACGGCCAAGGGGCGGACGATCCGCGAGTTGGTGTCGGCGCTCTTTGCGCGGCAAGCCGAGGGGATCGCGGCACGCGGTGTTCTGGATATCCAAGGACTTGAAGATGTGACGGCGGGATTGAAGCGGATGGAACGCTACTGGGCCGACCAAATCCGCTACATCTACTGAGGCGCGGAACGCGCGCGGGGAATGCCCCGCGCACCGGGCTTGCAGGGCCTTACCAATGGCCAATGTTGGGCATCGACGCCCAAGGTTCGGCTTTGGGCAGGGGATCGCCCATTTGGAGCAGTTCGATCGAGACATTGTCCGGCGAGCGAACGAAGGCCATTCGGCCATCGCGGGGCGGGCGATTGATGGTGACGCCGTTATCCATCAGGTGCTGGCACATGTCGTAGATGTTTTCCACGGCATAGGCGAGGTGGCCGAAATGGCGGCCGTCAGAGGGCAGGCCATCGTCGCCATCCCAGTTATAGGTAAGCTCGACCGGGCACTCTTCTTGCCCGGGCGGGGCAAGAAAGATTAGCGTGAAACGGCCTTCTTCGCTGTCGTAATGGCGGGTCTTCTTGAGGCCGAGAAGCTCGTAGAAAGCCATCGACTTTTCGAGATCCTTCACCCGGACCATCGTGTGGAGATATTTGATTTGCATCGCGCCCCTCGTGTGTTGCTCCGGCAGAGATTAGGGGAATGGGGCGGGATGTCGAGATCCGTTGCGGATCAAAAGGCGGAACGGAAGCCGAGCGAGAGGCCGATATCGCGGGTTTCGTAGATCGCGACGTTCGAGCGGTTCTTGCGGGCCGAGAGCGTGAGCACGGGTTTGAAACCGAGATATTCGGCTTTCGGAAGGGCGAGCGAGAGCGAGGCCGCGACTTCGCGGTCATTGCGGGGGCCAGCGGCGAAGGGGTTGGCGGGATAGTCGCGGCCGCGCAGGTCGAGCGAGAAGGTGGCTTCTGCACCGAAGAACGGGCGGCGTGGCGCAATGTCGAGCCCGAGAGAGAGGTCGCGGTAGTCGGCGCTGGAGGTGGCGGAGGTGCTGTCGGCGAAGGTGGCCGAGAGAGACAGCATGGGGCCGGAGGGCAGGGCGGCGGACCAGCCGAGAGCGACGCGGGACACATCGGAAGAGGGGGCAAGTGGGCCACGGTTGCGTTCTTCTGTGAGGGCGATGGAGAGGCGCTGGCTGTTGGGCAACGCGAGGTTCAACCCGCCCGTGAGGCGCGCGACATCGGCATAGGGGGCACCGCCATACCAGAGGCGGCCGATATCGGCGCCGACGAGCCATTCGCGGCGGCCTGTTGGATCGGACCAGCGGTGCAGGAAGCCAGCGGTGAGGTTGATCTGGCCGTAATCCGAGCCGCGTGCGGCCGGGGCGAGTGCGCGGGCCTCTTTGGAAAGGGTGTAGCTGCGGCTATCGAGCGAGAAACGCAGGTCGGTGGCGTGGGTCGGGGCCTCGGAAATGCGGTAGCGGAGGCTCGCGCCAGCGGAGGTCTCGAAGCCTGAGAGGGCTTGGGCGGCACCGGAAAGCTGGAATTCGAAGGGCAGATCGAAAAGCCGCGCCGAAGAATGGACCGAGCCATTGTTGATATTCGAGCGGGGGGCGAGGCCGAAGCGCAGATCGACGGAGACCGGATTGCGGGCGCGCACGTAGCGGAAATCGCGGATGGCGCGGGCACGGGCGGCTGGGTCGGGCGCGTATTGAACGGCACGGCGGAGCCAAAGCTGCGCGGCGGTGCGACGATCCGAGGAGGAGAGCGCTTGAGCGCGCACGAGGGCGGCGGCGTGGCGTTCGAGATCGGTATCAGCGAGAGACCAAGCGGTTTCGGAGGCGCTCAGGGCATCTGCATTCTGGCCCAGTTCGCGAGCGGCGCGGGCCCGCAGGAGGTGGGCGTCGAAATCTTGCGGGTCACGGGTGAGGAGGGCGTCGGCCATGGCAAGCGCTGCATGGGCATCGCCAGCGGCCAACGCCTCGACGGCCTTTGTGCGGAAATCGGCCGTGTTGAACGTTTCGGCCCGCGCGAGGCCCATGCCCGAGATGCAGAGGGCGACGCAGAGCGCCGCGAACTGCAGGGTGCGCCGCATAGGTTAATTGCGCCCGATAACGAAGCCGCCGGTTTCGCGAACGGTGACGTTGTCGAAGCGTTGATCTTGGGTGGTCTCGAACACGAGAATACCGACGATGTTATCGGCCCCTCCCTGGGTCGCGTCGCCTGAGATGAGGGCGTAATACTTGCCCTCTTCGAAGGTGATGGCCCCTGTCGGGGTGTTCAGAGAGTTGCCGACATTCCCGACGATTTCGCCGTTCGCGTCCATGACGCTGGGACCAACCTCGAAAATAACAGAGGGCAGGCTGTTATAAGTCATGCCGTGCTCTGCTTCGAGCGCATCAAGGATGTCGCGGGTGATGTTGTTGCCGTTCACGTCGTAGATTTCGCGGTTTGTCAGGCGACCGCGCACTGCGGCCTGTTCGGCGCCGGATTTTGCGGTGAACGCATCAAAGTCGATGTCGATGGACATATCGCCCGTGGCGTATTCGATCCCCCCTCGGCCGATAAAGTCACGCAGACCGGCATAGGGGCCTGAGTAGCTGGCTTGGCCTGCCGTTGGCAGGGTCACGCCGCCGTTGCGCTGATAAATGAACCCGCCGAAGCCGTAGGAGACATAGGCACCTGTGCGGACAATCGCGAATTCAACGTCGCCGGTATTGGAGACGCCATAGAGAGCGCGGTGGGTCATCTGGTTGATCGGGCTGCTGGTGACGGCGTCCGGGTATTGCGCCGCTGCCTCATAGACCGCGTAGGGGCCGAGGCTGCTGACTGCATTGCCGCGCGTGTAGGCGTTGTTGCCATCGAAGGCGAGGCCGGTGATGGTGAAACTGTCGGTGCCGGAATCGTAGACGATGCTTTGGGCAGCGCCATTGCCGAATTTGTTGTCCTCGTCCGAGGTGGGTTCGCGGCGGAAGATGCCAGCCGCCGGGGTGGGGCTTGCGGTTCCCGGGGGCACAGTGCGATCCGAGGTGATCGGCGTGCCATCGGTCGTGCCAGTGCCCGTTCCGGTGCCCGTTGTGTCCGAATTGTCGATGAACGGGTTGGAGCCACCGCAGGCGGAAAGAAACGCGATAACGGCCAAGCTGCCGAGTTTTTTCTGAAGCACTGCCCTGCCCTCTGCGGGATTTCCTGTTTGGCGACAATGTCCAAAGGGATAGGCAAAATGTCAATAAGGGTAGGCGTTCGCAGCAGTTTTAGTGGCGAGGTGAGGCCTGCGTCACACGGGGCAGTGGCATTAAGCCGCTGGCTGGGCAATATGTAGGCCCAAGCGAGTCGTGAAAGAGGAGACGTTCATGCCGATTACCCCGGAGCAGCTGGCAGAAATCGAAGCAGAACGTCAGGAGACCCGTTCGACGTTGCGCGTGGTTTCCGATGGCATGGAGAAGCACCTTTACACGGCGCATCCCGTGTTGGACCACGGCTTCGTGCGGGTGATCGACTATATGGGCGACGATGCCGCGATCTGCCAAGCGGCGCGGGTTTCCTACGGCAAGGGCACGAAAAGCGTTCAGAATGACGCGGGCCTGATCCGTTACCTGATGCGACATTGGCATTCGACACCGTTCGAGATGTGCGAAATCAAGCTGCATGTGAAGCTGCCCGTGTTCGTGGCACGCCAATGGATCCGCCACCGGACCGCGAATGTGAACGAATACTCGGCGCGCTATTCGATCCTCGATCGCGAGTTTTATATCCCGTCGCCGGACGCATTGGCGGCGCAATCGGTGATCAACAACCAGGGCCGTGGCGAAGCGCTGACGGGTGAGGAAGCCGAGCGTGTGCTGCGCTGGTTGCGCGAGGATTGCACACGGGCTTACGACCATTACGAGGCGATGATCAGCCAGGATGGCCAACAGGGATTGGCGCGCGAATTGGCGCGAATGAACCTGCCTGCGAATATCTATACGCAGTGGTACTGGAAGACCGACCTGCATAACCTGTTGCATTTCCTGCGTCTTCGGGCGGATGCCCATGCGCAGTACGAAATCCGCGTTTACGCGGAAGCGATGTGCAAGATCGTGGCGGATTGGGTGCCCCAGACCTACGCGGCCTTCGAGGATTACCGCATGGGCGGCGCGGCTGTTTCGAAAACCGGGCTGGACTGCATCCGGCGCATGATCCGGGGTGAAGCCGTGACCGAAGAGAATTCGGGCATGTCGAAGGGCGAATGGCGGGAGTTCCGGGCGCTCATCGACAAAGAGTGATCCAAAAGGCGCCAACGGGCGTATCCGCTTTAGTTTGAAGGGGAATGTCCGTGGCACTCTGGCTTTTCGTTATCACCATTGTGGTTTTTCTTGTGCTCGACGCGCTCATGCTGACGCGCGTTCTGGCACCTATGTTTGAGAACCACATCGGGGAGATCATGCGGCCGCAACCGTTCTACGGAGCAGCGGCGCTGTTTTACGTGGCCTATATCGCAGGGCTGGTTTGGCTCGTGTCCTGGCCTGCGTTTGTGGCCGGAGCGCCGCATGATGCGCTCGTCAAAGGGGCGGTGCTGGGGGCGCTGGCTTATGGCACTTACGAGTTCACCAATATGGCAACTCTGAAGCTGTGGACGTGGAAAATGGTGGCGCTCGATCTGGCGTGGGGCACAGTGTTGACCGGTGTCTCGGCATGGGCAGGCGTTACGATACTGCGACTCGCCCTCCGAATGGTCTAATCCCATAGCCAATAGGATAAATTTCTCTGGACGCCCTTCCGAGTTCGCGGTTAACTCGGAGCGAGAGCTGTTTTTGCGGCGTTTGCAATGGGAGACAATTCGATGGGTATCAAAGCTGCCATGATCTCGGGCTTCGGGCTGGCTGTGTTGGCGGCGTTGCCAGCCAGTGCGATGGATGCGAAAATCTATCCCTACCACGCTTCGGCAAATTACTGCCCGGCGGGACTTCAGCCGATTTCTATCGATGGTGTGATCTGCTGTGGCACGCCGAACCAGACGATGAGCTACCAGCAAGTGAAGGCGACGCCTGCACCGCGTAAGGTGAAGTACGTGGCGCGCAAAGCGCAGCGCAAGATGGTTTGCCCAGTAGGCGAGAAGGGCTGCTACTACGAATAAGAAAGGCGGCGCCGAGGGGTACCGCCCAGAGAGCATTGGCCGGGTGCTTTAGGCATCCGGCTTTTTCGTTAGAGGACCTTCAAATCCGAAGCCATCTGGCGGCCATCGCGGCCTTCGCGCATTTCGAAGCTGACTTTCTGATTGTCGGCGAGCCCGGTAAGACCGGACCGTTCGACGGCCGAGATGTGAACAAAAACGTCTTTGCCGCCGCCATCTGGGGCAATGAAGCCGTAGCCTTTAGTGGTATTGAACCATTTCACGGTGCCAGTAGGCATAACCGTGCCTCCTTTCAGTCTTCAATCTCCCCGGAATGTCGAGGCCCATGTCACCGGATAGTTGGGGTCGGCGCTTACGGGAGGCGAAGACCTTAGTTCCAAGTCACGCCAAAGAGGATTACACGGCTTTTGCAAAAATCAAGCGACAAGCGAGTTTGAAGTTCGCCACGTGCTATAAAAAAAGGAGCAGATCATGCAGATCTTTGGCCTCAAGAATTGTGATACATGCCGCAAGGCGTTGAAGACGTTGGAAAATGCAACGTTTTTTGATGTTCGTGATGAGCCTCTTCCTGATGAGCTGCTTCGGCGGGCACTTGCTGAATTTCCGGACGATTTGCTCAATACACGCTCGACGACGTGGCGCGGATTGAGTGCGGAGGAGCAGGCGCGGCCTGTTTTGGAGCTGTTGAAAGCCCATCCTGCGCTGATGAAACGCCCGCTTTTTCTGCGTGAGGATGGCAAGATGTTCCTCGGTTGGACTGCGAAGACACAGACACAGACACAGATAACCGCGGCCTGAAGGCTTTCTTCTGTGGATAAACTTGCCTAGGGTTCGTTAAGATTTGGGGAGTCGAGATGCGTAATGTGGCCTTGATGCTTGGGATCGTTGGGGGTGTTGCGGCATTCTGGGTTGGCGGCTTTCTGGCGCAGAACGGTGGCAATATCGGGCTCTTTTCCGACCAAGCGGGACAAGAAGGGGAAGCGGTGCTGTCTCCGTTCCGGTGGGCGGCGCAGTATGTGGCGCCGGTTTTGGCCATTCTTGGCGGTGTACTGAGCCTTCGGCGGGCTTATTTGGGGGCGGCGGTGATGGCCGTGGCGGTTCTGTTGCTGTTGCTCGGGTATGGATACACGGCGTTTACCATGGCGCCCTTGGTGTTCATCGGAGCGGGCGCTGTTCTGGCAGCTTTGGTGCCGCATTTGCGCGCTACGGAAGACGACGCGTAAGCCACGCATCCACCGAAGCCGCGCCAGCCCCTTTAATCACCAAAATACTAAGCAAAAGTAACCAGAAGGCGCGTTGATCGAGGATCAGGCTGTCTGGTGCGCGGTCGAACCATGCGCCGAGGGTTTCGGGCTGGGAAAATGCGCCGTGGCCGAAGAGATCGGTCAGGGTTTGCACGCAGATGAAGCCGATCATCCCGAGCGCTGCGGCGCGGGTGTAAAGCCCGATGAGGAGGAGGGCGGGCAAGAGAAATTCCGCCCAAGTGCCTGAAATCACGAGGAGATGGT
>RFUP01000510.1 GCA_009922885.1 Paracoccaceae bacterium | reverse complement strand
TGGAAACCGGTTTGCGTTCGAAGTGCTGCACGCTTCTGATCGACGGGCCGTCGGATACCGATCCGTGGGGCAAGGAAGCACTGTTGCTCAATGGCGAGAAGGTGGGCCGTTTGACCTCGGGTGGTTACTCGGTGGCCTTCGGCAAGCAGATCGGCATGGGCTATGTGCGCCCCGATCTGGCGGAGCCGGGCACGAAGCTGAAGGTGAAGATCCTGCGGCAGGAGTGGGATGCGGTTGTGACCGAAGACAGCCCCTACGATCCGACCAACGCGGTAATCCGCAAGGATGGCTAAGGCTTTCTAATAATGAAGTAAAAAAGCCCCGGAGAGCAGCTCCGGGGCTTTTTTCTTAGTGGCCTTTGCCGAAATCTTCGGTGGTAACCGAACCATCGCCATTGGTGTCTATCGTCGCGAACCAAGCAGGCACGGTGTCAAGGAACTCGGCGCGGGTGACTTGGCCGTCGGCGTTCAGGTCAGTGGTTTCGCGGAGCATGCCCTGCTGTACGCGCTTCATCGGGCCGTTGCCGTGCCCGTTGGCACCACCTTCATTGGCCATGTCTTCGCGGCGCGCTTCGTCGAAGGCGTCGTATTCTTCGGCGTTGAGGATGCCGTCATCGTTCTGATCGAAGGTGGTGAAGACATCGGCGCGGCGGGTGGTGGCTTCTTCGAGGGAGACCGCGCCATCGTTGTTGGCATCCCAGTTGGTGACAAAATGCCCGCCTGGTTGGCCCTGTTGGGCGAGGCTCGCGGTTGCGAGGAGGGCGAGCAGGGCGGCGAGTGCGGGGGTTTTCATTTGAGCCTCATGAATTCCAGATTACGAATATAATACGCCAGCGCTTGCGGTTTCCGTCGCGGGCGCTGGCGAAATTCTTTTGGAGGACGATATCTTAAGCGGCTGTCGTCAATTCGTCGAAGCATTCCAATGCCTTACCGGCATACATCGTGGCCGGGCCGCCGCCCATTTGCACAGACATGCCGAGCACGTCGGCCAGTTCCTCGCGAGTGCATCCGGCTTTGACGAGGGCTTCGACGTGAAGAGCGATGCAGGCTTCGCAACGGATGGCGACCGCGATGCCTAGGGCAATGAATTCCTTGGTTTTGAAGTCGAGCACGCCGCCTTCTTTTACGGCTTTGGACAGGGCCCCGAAGCCTTTGGTGACTTCCGGGATGGATTTGTAGAGCACGCGCAGGCGGTTACGGGTGCTGTTCAGAGTTTCGTTCCAAGACATATTTCGCTCCTTGAATGTATCTGGAGCGGTTATGACCTTGGACTGGAGGCGGGGCTTTGATCCAGATCAGGGTTTGCGCGCTATGAACGCGAGGTTGTTTGCTGGCATTTCAACGACTTGAACCAGTTCGAGCCAGTTCTGGTGGATCCATTCGATAACATCCCAGTCATCCTTGTAACCGATTTCGGGATCTTGGGCGGACAGGCTGGCGTGGAAGGAGGCGTCGCCTTCGGACGTGGTTTCGCCATCGCGGAGAAAGGGACCGTAGAGAAAAAGGAGGCCGCCGGGGGCGAGGGCGGTGGCGGCTTCCTTGAGGAGCACTTTCGCTTCTACTTCGGAGATTAAGTGCAGAAGGTTAACGATGAGGACTGCATCGGTTTGAACCGACGCGCCCCAGTCGGGGGAAGTGGCGTCGAGCTTGGCGGGTTCGGCGAGGTTTGGGGCGTTTGCCAGTGCGCGATGGGCCGCGATGGAGGAAAGGCGCGCGTCGTCGATATCCGTGGGAAGCCAGAGGGTTGCGGGAAAGCGCAGGGCGAAGGCGACGGCATGTTCGCCTGTGCCTGCAGCGATT
>RFUP01000509.1 GCA_009922885.1 Paracoccaceae bacterium | reverse complement strand
CATGCCGAGTCGCGCGTTTGACCGACCTAAAAGATCGAGGAGACGGAAATGCCCAAGATGAAGACCAAATCGAGCGCCAAAAAGCGCTTCAAAATGTCCGCGACCGGTAAGGTGATCACGGGCCAGGCAGGTAAGCGCCACGGCATGATCAAGCGGCACAAGAAGTTCATCCGCCAAGCACGTGGAACGACGACGATGTCGGCAGCTGATGCCAAAATCGTCAAGATCTACATGCCGTACGACCGCTGAGTGAAGGAGACTGACCCATGGCACGTGTCAAAGGTGGTACCGTCACCCACGCCCGTCACAAGAAAATTCTGAAGGCCGCAAAAGGTTATTATGACCGCCGTGGCCGGACGTTCAAAGTTGCAACGCAGGCCGTCGACAAGGCCAACCAGTATGCGACGCGCGACCGCCGCGCCCGCAAGCGCAACTTCCGCGCTCTCTGGATCCAGCGCATCAACGCTGGTGTTCGTGCGTTCGACGCCGAAATGACCTATTCGCGTTTCATCAACGGCATGCTCAAGGCCGGTATCGAAGTGGACCGTAAGGTTCTCGCCGATCTCGCCGTGCACGAGCCCGCCGCGTTCAACGCGATCGTTGAAAAGGCAAAGGCCGCTCTGGCCTGATCCTGACAACAGGACTTATGGAAAAGGGTCGCTCATTCGAGCGGCCCTTTTTCTATCGTGCATGGCTGGCAATCAGATGCGCGTTGCGCCCATGGATTTGGCAATATTGTTGATGCTGTCCATGGCGAGGATGTCGCTGCTTTGCCCTGTGGCGTAGAGGCGGATATCTGCGCCTTCGAGGTCAGTTGGGGTGATCCCGAGCAAGACTGCGTAGCTGACATTGGCACCTGCGAGTTGATTGGCGAGATCTTGGCTCTCGACAGCGGGTTCGACCAGTGTTGCCATGCCGAGCGGTGTTCCGATCTCTGAAAGCCGGACCGAGAGCTGCAAGGTGGTTGCACCATCGGCGAGGGGGGTGTTGGGGGCGTAGATGCCGATCAAAAGCGCATCTTCGGCGGGATCGAAATCGGTGATGACCGCTGCCGCCGATTGACCGGACTGGGAATAGATCGTGACGTGATCGTTGTCTTCGCCGAGGGAAACAAGATTGATACCGTCTTCGATGACGATGCCATCATTGCCTGCGCCGCCGATGATAACGTCGGTATCGGACTCGCCTTCGAGAGTGGCAGTTCCTTCATTGTCGTAGATATTGTCGTCGCCATCCCCGCCATAGATCAGATCGCCTCCGGAGCCGCCGACGATCAAGTCTGCTCCGCCTTGGCCTGCCAGAACGTCGTCTCCGGCATCGCCGAAGACTTGATCGAAGCCGTCGCCCGCGAGGATTGTATCGTTGCCCTCTCCGCCGAAAATGGGGGTTTCACCGCTATTGCCGAGGACGACATCGTCGCCTTCAAGCGCGTCGATCATGTCCTGCATGCCGTCAAATTCTTCGGGGATCACAATCAGATCGTTGAGTTCAGTGGCGTTGGCGGTGCCGTTTTCGATATCGTATTCGGCCAAGGTGAAGCTGCTTTCCGTTGGCACATCGCCAGAAAGAAGCGGATCTGATCTGAGGGTCTGCTCCAGACTGATCAATGCCTCTTCATCCAGAAGCGGGAGCTTTTCTTCCAAGTCTGAGTCTTCGATATCGGTATTTGCTGTCGATCCCACATCGGCAAAAAGACCGAACATGTCCGCGACGAGATAGAGCCCTGCAGCCCCGGCGAAACCCATGAAAATAAGCGGCAACATTTAAAAACCCCAACCGTAACATTGGGAAAGTTTAGGT
>RFUP01000508.1 GCA_009922885.1 Paracoccaceae bacterium | reverse complement strand
TGGTGTGGCGGTTGGCAAGAGTTGCCTCCAGCCATGCCGGATCATCGGCCAGCGTTTTCGCCGCCGATTGGCTCCGCCAGTAGGAAAAGCTGCGTTCGCCGTTTTGCAGCGAGATCATGTAGAGACCGACGGTGCGGGAGGGATGGCGGCGGAGCGTGGAGGTGTCGATGCCTTCGGCGGCCATGAAGGCGGCCATTTCCTCGGAGGCTGCATCCTCACCGATCACTGAGCCATAGGCGACTTGCCACGCGGCGGGCAGGAGGCGGCGGGCATACCATGCGGCGTTGAACGTGTCGCCTGCGAAGCCACGCCGATAGAGGCCGCCACCCGCATCGGACAGCTCGACCATGCATTCGCCAAGGGCGAGGAAACGGCTCACAGGAGGCCCCGCCCGGCGAGGTTGCGCATGAGGGCGCCAGTGCCGAAGGTCCATTCCGGGGCTTCGGTGGAGAGGCGGACAGTGTTTTCAAGCGCGCCGAGTTTGGGTTCGGCGATGGTGACGTGATCGCCCAAATGGTGGGTAAAACCTTGGCCCTTCGCGCCGCGATCTTCGGTGGGGGCAAAGAGAGTGCCGAGAAAGAGGAGGAAGCCATCGGGGTATTGGTGGTGGCGGCCGATGGTTTGTTTGACGATATCGGCGGGATCGCGGGAGATTTCCTTCATCGAGGAGCGCCCGTTCAGCACGAAACCATCGGTGCCCTTGACGGTGAGGCTGAGTTCGGCGGCGCGGGCGTCGTCGAGCGAATAGGTTTCATCGAAGAGGCGGATGAAGGGGCCGATGGCGCAGCTTGCGTTATTGTCTTTGGCTTTGGAGAGGAGGAGCGCGGAGCGGCCTTCGACGTCGCGGAGGTTCACGTCATTGCCGAGGGTGGCACCGAGGATATGACCCTTCGAGGAGACCGCGAGCACGATTTCCGGTTCGGGGTTGTTCCATTGGCTGATCGGGTGGAGGCCCACGGTGGCGCCCCAGCCCACGGCAGCCATGGGTTGGCATTTGGAGAAGACTTCGGCGTCAGGGCCGATACCGACTTCGAGGTATTGTGACCACATGCCTTCGGCTTGCAGGAGGGCTTTCACCTGCATCGCCTTTTCCGAGCCGGGGACGAGGCCGCGCAGGCTGTCGCCAATCATGGCTTGAACTTTCGAGCGGATTTCTTCAGCGCGGGTCAGGTCGCCGCCTGCGCGTTCTTCGATCACGCGTTCGAGCATGGAGCGGGCGAAGGTCACGCCTGCGGCTTTGATCGCCTGCAGATCGGCGGGGGCGAGGAGGCGGAGGGCGTCTGGATCATCGGTGGCGGTGAGGTCTGCCAGCGCGCAGAGGTCTTCGCCTTGGGTGGCGCGGAGCCAGTCCACGGGATCGTGGCGTTCGAGGAGGGCTGAAAGGGTGGGCACCTCGCGGCAGGTGACGTCGATCACGCGGCCTTTGCGGAGGGTGACGACCGCAGGGCCGATGCCCGGACGCCAAAGGCGACCAACAAAGGTGCCGGAGGAGAAGGCGGTGGTGTCCATGTTATTTCCCCCAGTTCAGGACGACGGGATCGAGCGGTGCCAAGAGATCGAGCAGCATCTTTGCGGTGGGTGCGTTTGCAAGGCCATTTTGCCCCCCCCTGCCGCCGCTTGAAGGGAACCTACTTCCCTAGGGGGAATGGGTGGGCCTTTGGTGCCTTCGGGCTTGTGGCCGTTTGAGTTTTTCAAATTTGATGTCACTTCCGACTGGGGCTTGCGTGCGTGCAACAGAATGCAACACCTAAAGTGCGTTTCGGTGCGTGAACACGGCAAAGACGTTAGACACCCATAAAT
>RFUP01000507.1 GCA_009922885.1 Paracoccaceae bacterium | reverse complement strand
AAAACCGCTACAATTCTGGATGCGCACACTGTGAGGACCCTATGAAAATCGCCACCTCCGCCTACCCCTTGAGCTTCTTCCCCTCATGGGCTGCCTATGCCGCAAAGATCTCCGCTTGGGTCTCCGATGCCGCCGCAGCAGGCGCCGACCTCCTCGTTTTCCCCGAATACGGGGCGATGGAACTCGCGAGCCTCGCTGGCGAAACCGCGGCGGGCGACGTCAAAGGCTCGGTCATCGCTGTTGCAGATCTGATGGACAAAGCTGTCGATCTCCACGCCGAACTCGCCCGAACCCATGGCGTGCATATCCTCATGGCCTCCGGCCCCGCACGGCTAGGAGGAACCTTCGTCAACCGTGCCTGGTTTCTCGCGCCAAATGGCGAAAAATCCTTTCAAGACAAACAGATCATGACCCGCTTCGAACGCGAGGACTGGGGCATCGCCCCCGGCGAAGGCCTCCGCGTTTTTGACACTGCGCTAGGTCGCATCGGCATCCTCATCTGCTACGACAGCGAATTCCCCCTCCTCGGCCGTGCCCTCGCGGAAACGGGCGTCGAACTCCTGCTCGTCCCCTCCTGCACCGAAGCTCTGGAAGGCTATTGGCGCGTCCGGATCGGTGCGATGGCCCGGGCTCTTGAAAACCAATGCGTCGCCGTGATGTCCTCCATCGTCGGCGAAGAGCCCCGCCTTTTCGCCGTCGAGGAAAACACCGGCAAGGGCGGCATCTTCGGCCCACCCGACAAAGGCTTCCCCCCGACGGGCGTCATTGCCGAAGGCACTCTCAACCACCCCGGATGGACCTATGCCGAGGTTGATCTTGCCCATATCCGCGAGGTCCGCGCGGAACCGCATTCAGCCCCATCCCGATCGAAGCGAAAGCGCCTGCGGTTTCGTTAACTTGAAACGCCCGCGCTGTGCCGATCCCGTGGGCGGCAACGCCTGTCGCAAATCCCCGCGCGCGCCAGTCTTTCAGCCGCAACGCGTTCAGCATCGGCGTCACGGCCACTGCACCGATCATGCCCGTCAGGATCACAAGAACAGCCGTCAATGTCGGCTCCCCGCCAAGTCCCTCTGCAATACCGATCGCCACCGGAGCGGTTGCCGATTTCGGAGCCAGAGAGGCCAGAAGCGCCTGATCTGCTCCCAATATCTTGGCCACACCTAATGCTGTCGCCATCGCGGTCACAGACCCGACGAAAAGGGCGGCCGCCAATGGTGCGAGCACCTTTTTCACCTTTGGCAATGCTGCATAGAGCGGCACGGCCAAGCAAACTGTTGCTGGCCCCAGCATGAAGTGGACGAATTGCGCGCCTTCGAAATAGCGCTCATAGGGCGTCCCCGTCAGGGTCAACAGCCCCCCGAGCAACGCCACCGCGATCAACACCGGATTGACCAAGGGCTTCCGCCCGCTTGCCCGAAACAGGCTATCGCCCCCCCAGTAAGCCACCAAAGTGATCCAGAGCCACAGGAGCGGCCCCGAGGAGAGGTAAGACCAGAGCCGGAACGCATCCTCACTCATCGCTCACCCCCGGTATCAAAGACAGCACAGCGGCAAGCTCCTCAATGTCTGCCTTGCCCTGCCCCTGGTCATCTGGCTGCTCAGGGCTTCCATGCTGCAAGTGTCCACGCTCAAGAAGGGTCCATTGACGCAACACGGTCTCTAACCATGGTGGGGGTTCACCCTCATGCTTGAGAGCTTCACTTGCAATCAAGAGCAGAGCAGAAAAGACACCCTGAAGGTCTCTGTCTCGTGCGGTCTCGTAAAGTAGGCGTTCACCCAATACCCTGCGCGGCATGGTCT
>RFUP01000506.1 GCA_009922885.1 Paracoccaceae bacterium | reverse complement strand
GCGCGGCTGGGGACGATAGTCCGGCCGCGACGCAATACGTGCCGGACGATCAATGGCAGGAAATCATGGCGGCGTTGGCGCCGTTGGACCGGCTTGCGCGCGTGATGGAGACGAAATGGGGCGCGGGACGATTGCCGTCCCTGGTGGACCCGGAGCTTGCGGCGCGTTTCGGACGCGCTCAAGATAAGTTAAACGATGCAATCCGGGTGAACGATCCGATGGACATTGCGCGCCGGGTTGGCGTGCTGATGCGGGGATGGGAGGCGCTCGACGCGGCGGCGATGGAGGTTGGGGCGGATAAGGTTCCGCCTAGGACGATTGGTTACGAGCACGCCGGCCGGCCGTGGTTGATCGTGCTGGATCCGGTGGACGCCGGCATAGCGTCGCGCGGGGTCTCAGACGGCGCGCAGGTTGTGACGCTCGCCGAGTTGCTGGAGGCGTATAAGATCGTCAGCGGCCGGATCGCAGGCGTCTTAGAGGCGTTCCCTGGTGCGCAGATACGGGCGCCTAGCGGCGCCCGTCTGGACGATCCGTTGCCTTTCTGAGGGCGTGAGGGGCGCGCTCAGGGCGTCGCGATATAGGCGAAGATAAGCGCGCCCCAGAAGGCTAGGAACCCGGCGAAGGCGATGGTTTCGGAGATTAGGGTTCTCATTAGGCGACCTCAAGAGCTTGAGCTTTTGTTTCATCAAGTGCCGCTTTATATAAGCGGCAAAGCTCGACTACCTCATCAAGATCGGCACAAACATTTTCGCCATATCCGTCGCACGCATCAGACCAAACGCCGTCCGGATCGTCTGGCATTGTTGAAACGGCGAGATTGAGCTTCCAACGTTTGTTGACGCCGGCAAGAGCGTGCAAGGCGTCGCGATAAGCGGCAACGGCCGGAAACGCTTTCAATTTTTCTTCTTGCCGTTGCGCGGCGTTTTCAAACGCACGCGCCGGGGCTATTCCGGGTTTTACCTTGCCGGCAAGCTTCCAGCCGAACCCTATATTTTTGAGCACAACGCCGTCGCTCATATAACGCTTGGACGTGCTGATATAGTCTACCGTTCCGATAATCGTTCCGTGCGCCGATAACTTAGCCATTGCCGTTTCTCCGGGCGTGAGGGAATGGGGCCGGCTTGCGCCGGCCGTTGATTAGTAGTGGATCACAAGCGGCGCGACGTAAAAGAGGCGGCCATTGCGTGCCAGTCTCTTCACCAGCTTGTCGCAGCGCGCTGCGCTGCGCAGCTTGCGCCCTAACGGCGCCGAATAAACGTGCGGCCATGCGCCCCATTCGCGAATTTGCCAGAGTGTCTTCTTGCGCATTTCATTTTCTCCGATTGCGCCCGCGTCGGGCGTGCTCTCTATATAGGGCGATTCGCCCTATCGTGTCAATCAAGAAAAGCGGGTGAGATTGATTTTTTTTCGGCCGGGTTCAATTTTCAGAATATGCAGGTGCAAGAAATAGATAAAGACGATGGAACGGCGCTGCGCGATAGTCGCGGCCGATTGCTTCCAGGATCGCCGGCGCTCAACCCGCGCGCTGGTCAGGACCGCAAGATATTCGCGCTCAAGCGCAAGCTCGACGGATTGACCGAGCGCGCCATTGCGCGGCTCGGCCGTCTCGTCGAAAGCGAAAACGAAACGGTCGCGCTCGGCGCCGTGCGCGAAGTACTCGACCGTAACCTGGGCAAAGCGAAGGCGACGGTTCAAGTGGACGTCACACAGACGCACGTCTTGCATCTCCAGGCGCTCGAAGAAATTGCGGAACGCAAGCGCAATCAGCTACTTGCGTCGCAAACGATTGACGCGGTTGCGGTGCAGCATGACGAGGAAACAGGTTCCATA
>RFUP01000505.1 GCA_009922885.1 Paracoccaceae bacterium | reverse complement strand
CTGCCCCGATCACCATGCCCGCGGCCACGAGCACGTTTTCGGCTTGGAAACCGCCGATCAGATTGAGGCGCACCTGATGCGGTTTGCCCTGCCAGAAGAAGCGCAAATCCTGCCCCGTGGCGTCAAACCGCTGAGCATCAAGGCGCAAATCGGCTTCAGGCGCGCGGCCTGTGCGGATCACGCGTTGGCCCCGCGCAATGGCACGTCGGGCCACGTCGAAGCCCTTGGGATCGTCGATATTCACAACCGCCACGCCCTCTTCAGGCAGCACGCGCTCGAAAAGCCCCATCTTGGCGTCGAAATAGGCCTCGAAGGTGTGGTGATAATCGAGGTGGTCTTGGGTGAAATTGGTGAAGCCTGCCGCTTTCAGATGCACCCCATCAAGGCGGCGCTGGTCGAGCCCGTGCGAGGACGCTTCCATCGCGGCATGGGTGATGCCGTTGGCGGCAGCTTCGGCAAGCGCGCGGTGCAGCGTGATCGGCTCGGGCGTGGTGTGTTTCAAAGGCAGTTCCCACGCGCCTTCAACCCCCGTGGTGCCCAAGTTCACAGCCGCGTGGCCCATTGCCATCCAGAGCTGGCGGCAGAAGGTGGAGGCGGAAGTTTTGCCATTGGTGCCCGTAACGGCCACCATCGTGGCAGGCTGCGCGCCGAACCAGAGCGCGGCGGTGGCCGAAAGTGCGCCGCGCGGGTCTTCGGCGATCACGAGCGCGGCTTTTGCGGCCTCAATGGCTTCTGCAGCCAGTGCCGCCCCTTCGGCATCAGTGAGAATGGCTGTGGCCCCTTGGGCGAGCGCGGTGGGTATGAAGCTCGCACCATGCACTTTCGTTCCGGGGAGTGCGGCAAAGAGAAACCCGTCACGGACATCGCGGCTGTCAACCGCCAGCCCCGCAATCCGCGCATCGCGCCCGCCTCTGGCAGTCAGACCGAGATCCGCCAGAGATTTGGTGGCCTGAGCCATGAAACACCCCACACTTAGTTAGATGTGAGCTTTATATCAGCGAGACGCGCGGGTTCAATCTGGGGTTTGAGGCCAAGAAGCGGTGCCACGCGGCGAATAAGTTCGGCGGCCACGGGAACGGCTGTCCAGCCTGCGGTGCGGCGCACCTCCGTGCCCATGGTGTTCACAGGCTCATCGAGGGTGACGATCAGCACATATTTCGGGTCGGAAACCGGGAACATCGAGGCGAAAGTGGCGATCACCTTGTCCTTGTGATAGCCGCCGCCCGTTTCTTTTGGCTTATCGGCGGTTCCGGTCTTGCCTGCCACCTCATAGCCCGAGACCTCGCCGAAGGAGGCCGTGCCTTCGGTCACCACATGGCGGAGCATCTGGCGCGCGGCGGCGGCGGTTTGTTCGGAGATGATGCGCTCGCCATATTGCGGCATGCCTTGGCGCAGAAGCGTGGGCGTCACTTTCGTGCCGCCATTGGCGATCATCGCGTAGCCTGCCGCGAGATGCAGCGGCGAGGTGGAAATGCCGTGGCCGTAAGATACGGTCATGGTGGTGATTTCAGGCCATTTTTTCGGCAGGAGCGGCTTGCCGCCCTTGGCTTCGACGATTTCCAGCGGTGTGGCTTCCATCATGCCGAGCGAACGAAGGAACGACTGCTGGCGTTCCGCTCCGATCTGCTGGGCGATGCGGGCGGTGCCGACGTTGGAGGATTTGACGATGACCTTTTCGACAGAAAGCGTGGGGCCGTAGTTCTTGAAATCGCGAATTTTGTGCTTGCCCCATTGCATGGGCGAGGCGGTGTTAATGATGGTCTCGGGGTTCACGAGGCCCAGTTCCATCGCTTGCGCGACAGTGAAAATCTTGAAGGTCGAGCCAAGTTC
>RFUP01000504.1 GCA_009922885.1 Paracoccaceae bacterium | reverse complement strand
TTGCCCAACCCCAAGCGGGCTAGAAAGTCGCGATGCCCTGGTCAACTTGTTAGGCACTCCGACGGGCATTAGCCGCTATGGGCACGTCACGATAGATGCCCTCCCCCTGCGATGCCACTCAGATGGTCCCGCAGGAGGGGCGCGCACCGCATCCTGGTGCGTCTCGCCGCGGTCCGGGGACATCAACTGTGCAATGGTGGAGGCCGGCTGGGCTCTCCCATGGGACAAGTACTGGGGCGATCATCGCTGCTAGACCACATCACGCGAAGAAGCGACAAAGCCTATCGCAACTGAAGCCGCGCGAATAACCGGCGCAACAGATAGTTTCGAACCAGCGAGATCCCGACGAAGGCTAGGCCTATGGCCAGATGTTCGCCGAGCGCGGCCTCAAGGCCAAACCACGGGAAGACGATGATTTGCGTGACCACGGCAAGGCCGTAGCCGACGATCACGTTGGTGATGGCCTCAACCAGAGACATGAGGCGCGACTGTTTCATGCGGCCTCGCGCTCAGATTTCAGGGCATCGAACGTCTGCTCGCCACCTTCAAGAATGGCCTGCTTGCCTGTGAATTTCTGCCAGCGTGCAACCGCCACATCGACGTAAGCCGGATTCAACTCGATGCCGTAACAGACCCGTCCAGTCGTTTCCGCCGCGATCAGCGTGGTGCCCGATCCCATGAAGGGTTCATAGACCGCCTGCCCGGGGCTCGAGTTGTTCAGGATCGGCCGACGCATGCATTCCACTGGCTTCTGCGTCCCGTGAACAGTCTTTTCGTCCTGATCTTTGTTGGCGATCTGCCAGAGCGTCGTTTGCTTGCGGTCCCCCGCCCAGTGCCCCTTGCCGGACTTGCGCACGGCATACCACGCGGGCTCGTGCTGCCAGTGATAATCACCGCGGCTCAGAACCAGTCTGTCCTTGGCCCAGATGATCTGGGACCGGATGGCGAAGCCCGCGTCCTCGAGACTTTCAGCGACCGTCGCCGCGTGCAGCGCCCCGTGCCAGACATAGGCGACGTCGCCGGGGAAGAGCGCCCAAGACTCGCGCCAGTCGGCGCGGTCATCATTCAGCACCTTGCCCGTGCGTTTCGTCTTGGCCGCACCTGCTTGGTTGCGCCAGCCGGGATCGTATTCCACACCGTACGGTGGATCGCTGACGAGCAATAGCGGCTTTACGCCGTTCAGTACTTTATCGACATCCGTGGCGACGGTGCTGTCGCCGCAAAGCAGCCGGTGATTGCCAAGGATCCAGAGATCGCCCGGACGACTGATCGGATCCTCCGGGGTTTCCGGCACATCGTCCTCACCCTCCTGCGGGCCGGTGCCCTCCTCGAGGCTCGACATCAGCGCGTTCAACTCGTCGTCTGTGAAGCCCGTCAGCCCGAGGTCAAAATCCGCCTCCAGCAGGTCCGCCAGTTCGAGATTCAACAGGTCCTTGTCCCACTCAGCGTTCTCGCTGGAGCGGTTGTCCATGATCCGGAAGGCGCGGGCCTGGGATGCCGTCAGCCCTTTTGCGACATGCACCGGCGCGGTCTTGAAGCCGAGCTTGCGCGCAGCCTCCAGCCGGGTGTGTCCGGCCAGCACGATCATCGCCTCGTCCACCACGATAGGCTGGCGCCACCCGAACTCCTGGATCGAGGCTGCGACCGTTGCAATCGCCTGCTCGTTGCGCCGCGGGTTGCGCGCATAGGGAATGATCTGCTCGAGCGGCAGGTCGACGACGTCCATGGGAATTAAAAAACGCGCTTGTAAGCTTGTTTCAAACATCATCGGGGTTAAACCGCCGATTGTGGTGAGCGAAGTAAGCAGCACTGCCCTAAGTCTATCAACGC
>RFUP01000503.1 GCA_009922885.1 Paracoccaceae bacterium | reverse complement strand
CGCTGGCCGCGCTGGTGAGGCCCGCGGCACCCAGGTCCTGCAGCGCCACCAGCAGCCCGGCCTCGCTCATGGCCAGGCACAGGTCCATCAGCTTGCGCTCGGTGAACGGGTCGCCCACCTGCACGCTGGGCCGCTTGTCGGCGTCGTCGTCACCGAGTTCGGCGCTTGCCAGCACGCTGGCGCCGCCGATGCCATCGCGGCCCGTGCGGTTGCCGATCAGCACCAGGCGGTTGCCCACCCCGCGCGCCGCGCACGACAGGATGCGGTCCTGCGGCACCACCCCCACGCACATGGCGTTGACCAGGCACGAGTCCTCGTAGCGCTCGTCGAACTGCACCTCGCCACCCACGTTGGGGATGCCGATGCAGTTGCCGTAGTGGCCGATCCCCTCCACGGCGCGGCGGAACAGGAACCTGCTGCGCGCCGAAGCGAGGGTGCCGAAGCGCAGGCTGTCGAGCAGGGCGATGGGCTTCGCGCCCACGGCGATGATGTCGCGCACGATCCCGCCCACGCCCGTGGCGGCGCCCTGGAACGGCTCCACGGCGCTCGGGTGGTTATGGCTCTCCACCTTGAACACGATGGCCAGGCCGTCGCCCACGTCCACGGCGCCGGCGTTCTCGCCGGGGCCCATCACCACCCGCGGCCCGGTGGTGGGGAAGCCCGAGAGCAGCGGCTTGCTGTGCTTGTACGAGCAGTGCTCGCTCCACATGAGGCTGAACATCACGAGCTCGGGGTCGGTGGGCTCGCGCCCCATCAACTCGACGATGCGCGCGGCCTCGGCATCGGTGAGCCCGAGGGTGCGGTGCAGCGGCACCTCGTCCTCCGCGGCGTCGCTCATGACAGCAGCGCCGCGAAGAGCACGCGGCCATCCACGGAGCCCAGCAGCGGCTCCTGGGCCTCCTCGGGGTGCGGCATCAGGCCCATCACGTTGCCCCCCAGGTTCGAGATCCCCGCGACCTTGTCGATGCTGGCCCCGGCATAGGGGTGCAGCAACTGGTCCACCGCCATGCGGAACCCGCGCGGGTCCCCGAACAGCGTGGTCACATCCCGAAACAGGATCCCTTCGTGCGGGAAATCGGGGATCGTGCGGATATAGTCTTTGACGGTTTTCATGATCGGTCCATTCGGCGCGGTTCGGGCCGAGAAGGCCGTGTGGCGCGCCGCTTGTCAAGCGCAGGACAAAACCCGCCCCGCGACCGTCGACAGTTTGGCGACAAGGTCGGGGTCGCGTTTGTCCGGCGCGGTCATGATCGCGAAATCCAGCGCGCGGTCGCAGCCACAGGGGCAGGGCGCGCGCATCGGGTCTAGTCCGGCGGCCAGCCCCCGCACCGTTTCCCGCGCGTGGCCCGCGTTGGCCGATAGGGTGGCCAGAATGGCCGAGATATCGACAGTGCCGTGATCGGGGTGCCAGCTGTCATAATCGGTGATCATCGCGATAGGCGCATAGCAAATTTCAGCCTCGCGGGCCAATTTCGCCTCTGGCATATTGGTCATGCCGATGACGTCACTGCCCCAGTCGCGATACATCTTGCTTTCTGCCATCGACGAAAACTGGGGACCCTCCATCGCCAGATAGGTGCCGCCGCGATGGACCGTGATCCCGGTCGCGCGGGCCGTAGCCTCGGCCAGATCGGACAGGCGGGCGCAGGTCGGATGGGCAATATTGACATGCGCGACACAGCCCGTGCCAAAAAAGGATTTTTCGCGGGCAAAGGTCCGGTCGATGAACTGGTCGATAATCACGAAATCGCCCGGGGCCATATGGTCCCGAAAGGACCCGCAGGCCGAAACAGCGAGGATATCCGTGACCCCAAGTTGCTTGAGCGCATCGATATTGGCGCGATA
>RFUP01000502.1 GCA_009922885.1 Paracoccaceae bacterium | reverse complement strand
GGGGACGGCATGGGCACCAAGGAACGTGGTCTTGATCCGCACCTTCCGTAAGCGACCGATGGCGCGCGCGACGCGCAGCATCCGCAGCTCGGCATCGCGATCAAGGCCATAGCCCGACTTCACTTCGATGGCAGCTACACCCTCGGCAATCAGGGCGTCGGCGCGCTTCAAGGCGTTGGCGAGAAGGGTCGATTCGTCGGCGGCGCGGGTCGCTCCAACGGTCGAGACGATTCCGCCGCCTGCGCGCGCGATGGCCTCATAGCTCGCACCTTCCAATCGCATCTCAAACTCGCGGGCGCGATGGCCCCCGAAGACGATGTGGGTGTGGCAATCTATGAACGCAGGTGTCACGAGCCGACCTTCAAGATCACGTGCCGTCTGCGTCCGGTGTTCGACAGGGACCGCATCGGCCTTTCCAACCCAGACGATCCGCTCTCCCTCAGTGGCAACGGCCCCATTCTCGATGAGGCCGTAGCGTGTCGGCCCGATCAGGGTCGCAAGGCTGGCGTTGGTGAGCAGCACAGGAATTGCCCCTTGTTTGGCGTGAGCAATATTTTATTATGTCCATACATAATGACTGTCAAGGTTGGCTGAAATGACGATGCTCTGGGCGCGGCAAGCTCTTCTAGCAAACGGTTGGGCCAAGGATGTGGCCATTGATATCGGGCCTGACGGGCGCATCGCTTCGGTTACTCCCGATTGCCCAGCAACGGGCCAAAGCGTTGATTGCCTCGTGCCAGCCCCGGCCAATTCCCATTCCCACGCCTTCCAGCGGGCTATGGCGGGCCTCACCGAGCGGCGCGGGCAGAATACCTCGGACAGCTTCTGGACATGGCGCACGCTCATGTTTCGTTTCCTTGATCAGATCACTCCCGATCAGGTCGAGGCCATTGCCAGCTTCGTCCAGATGGAGATGCTCGAGGCCGGCTATGGCGCGAGTGTCGAGTTCCACTACCTGCATCACAGGCCGGACGGGCGACCCTATGCTAATATTGCCGAGATGTCGGAGCGGATCGCAGCCGCCGCAGGCCAAAGCGGTATCGGTCTCACGCTCCTTCCGGTGCACTATCAATACGGCGGCTGCGACAAGCGCGCTCTTGGCCCTGGCCAACGCCGTTTTGGCAACGCTCCCGACCAGTTCGCATACCTTCATGAAGCCACCAGTGCTGCGCTGACCGGCTTGCCTGCGGACACCGTTCTGGGAGTTGCGCCCCATTCGCTTCGCGCAGTCGCGCCTGAGCACCTTGCTCAAACCGCCGCGCTTGCTGGCAACGGCCCCGTGCATATGCACCTCGCAGAACAGCTAGCCGAAGTGGACGAAGTCCTCGCTTTTCATGGTGCACGGCCAGTCGAATGGGCACTCGGAAATATCGATCTCGGGCCGAATTGGTGTCTAATTCATTGCACCCAGATGCAGCCGCACGAAACAGAAAACCTTGCCCTCACCGGGGCTGTCGCCGGACTTTGCCCGCTCACCGAAGCAAGCCTTGGTGACGGGCTATTTGATGGCGTACGCTGGCTCAATTCAGGTGGTGCGATCTCCTTTGGGTCGGACAGCAACATCCGCATCTCACTGGCCGAGGAAATCCGCCAGCTCGACACCACTCAACGCCTGCGCGACAATACCCGCGCGGCGCTCGCAACACCCGAGCTTTCAACTGGTCGTCGCATTTTCGAGGCATCCGCCAAGGGCGGCGCACAAGCGGCCGGACGTGGCGCTGGCGTCATTGCCGAGGGCAACTGGGCCGACTTGTTGGCGCTGGACATGAGCCACACCGATCTATCCGGCCTGAGCGGCGACACAGTGCTAGACACCTTTGCCTTCGCCGCCGAGCACCAGATGCCGTCCTGCGGACCAG
>RFUP01000501.1 GCA_009922885.1 Paracoccaceae bacterium | reverse complement strand
AATGCCGAATGCCTTGGTGGCTTCGCGGGTGAGCGGCATCTGCTGGCGGAGATCCGCAGGCATCTCCTCGCGGTTGGCCTTGTAGAGATCGTAAAGATCGTTGCGGAAGGTGTGGCTGCCCTTGTCGAAGACCACCGCCACATGGGTCACGTCGCCGCCATTGTTCCCTTCGACATAGCGCTGGAGCATGTTGCAAAAGCCCGAAACCGCCCCAATAGGCAGGCCATCGGATTTGCGGGTGAGCGGCGGAAGCGCGTGATAGGCGCGGAAAATGAAGGCCGAGCCATCGATCAGGTGCAGGTGGCATCCCTTGCCGAATGTGCTGGTCATGTCATCCTCCTTGCGCGTGGGTCAGCAAGGATGTGGCACGGATCGGCAGATGTTTCTAGCCGCCGAGACTTCAAAAAGCCTCAGTGCTGGCCTTCGGCATCCTTGTGCACGAACTTGCAGTCGCAATAGGGGCATTCGACCCAGCCATGCTCGTGCGGGATCTGTAGCCAGACGCGGGGATGGCCGAGTGCGCCTTCGCCGCCATCGCAGGCGATACGCCATTTATCCACGGTTTTGGTTTCCGGAGCATCCGTCGTCATTGTCATGGCATCCATCGCTTATGGGTTGCGAACCTGAACCGCATATGGCCGAAAACGCGCCCGATCTGCAAGACCGGAGGCAGACCTGCTTTCATATTGGTCCAAATATCCAAAATCCCGAGGCGGCGGGCTTGCCCGCCGCCGAGACATAGATTTGCGGCGAAGCCGCGCAATTGAATCAGGCTTTGGAAACCATGCGGCCAAGCACCCGACCGCCGAGGATGTGGATGTGGAGGTGCGGCACTTCCTGCACGCCTGCTTCGCCCGAATTGGCGATCATCCGGTAGCCGCCGTGGCCGTCGCCGGGGCGAGCGCCAGCGAGGCGGCAGACCTCGTTTATGGCGCGGGTGTAATCAACGATTTCCGCGTCCGAGGCTTCAGACGCGAAATGGTCGTAATTCACATAGGGGCCTTTCGGGATCACCAGAATATGCAGGGGTGCTTGCGGGCCGATGTCGTGGAAAGCGAGGCTGTGCTCGGTTTCGAGAACGGTCTTGTTCGGGATCTCGCCGCGCAGGATTTTCGCGAAAACGTTCTGGGGATCGTAGCTGTAGGGCATGGAAACTCTTTCAGTCGGAGAAGAGGTAGTGCGTTGAGGCGATTTCATGCGCTTTGTCCTGCGGAATGGCAAGGAACTGCGCGAGTTTTGCGGCGTTCTGCTCGATCGGATCGCCTTCGCGGATGCGGGCGTAGCCTTCGTAATCGGCTTCGCGGATGCGGTCGCTTTCGAAGGCGATGTCGTTGCGGAGCGTGGGCAGGAGGCGTTCGAGCGCGTCTTGCGGGGTGCGTTCTCCGGCGAGGCCCACGCGCATCGCGTGGCCGATGAGGTAATCATCGGTAAAGTTGGCCTCGATTTCGAGCACTTTGGTCTTGGCGCGGTCGCCACAGAAGTCGTTCAGGAGGTCGATATTCGACGGGTCCATGCAAACGAGAAGGCGGTCGGTGGAGTAGTAGTCGAAGAGCATCCGCATCAGCGAGCGGCGGTGGCGGGTGCGTTTTCCCAAGGTGGACTGGATGCCGCCGAGATCGGGCAGGGGGGTGCTTTCCTCGTTGAAGAGATAGTCGATGGCGGGAAAGTTCACGACTTGGCGGATGCGTTCGGTCAGGCGTTTGGCGACGTGCCATTTCTTCGACACGACGATCATCAACTCGCGTTCGCGCCCGATGGTGCTTTCCTTTTCCCAGAACCGCGGGGCGAAGCGCTGGCCGATGCGGCCGCGGTTCGACAGGAATTTATAGAGGCTGCGGCCTTCGTTGGAGATGCGGAATT
>RFUP01000051.1 GCA_009922885.1 Paracoccaceae bacterium | reverse complement strand
CCCATCGTCTCGCAGTCGATCGCTACCATCGGCCCCAGCTTAAGACCGTCCGGAAGATCGCCTTTATGATGGAAATTCGCCATTCATGCCCTCGTCTTGTAAAGGAAACACTGCACGGGCGGTGCGTAATCCTCGGGTCATATGGCATTTTCGGACTTGGCGAGTAAACACCCCAGATTTTCAGGGGCCTGCCAGCGGCAAGCTTGCGCCGAAGCTTCGCAAGGCAGTCGGGTTGGCTATTACGCCCGCAGGATCAAATAGGTTCAATCGACCCGATAGGGCTAATCATTTTGCTCAACTACCCTTAAGACCCCAATCTATCCACTTTCAATTAGTGGATGCCGTCACGATATTTTTGAAAGTTTGCCCGAATTGGCTGGATGAGAGAACCACATGACGAACATCGTAACTGTCGACCTACAGTCCGCGGCAAGAGACAAAATCGTAGCCGAACTCACAGCTTTTTCGGAAAAAGGCCTCGCACCGCTCAATGTTATGTGTCGGCTGGCGGCTCGTACCCTTGGCTTCAATTCAGCCGTGATCACTCTGCGCCCCCAGAGGGAAATTCGAGCTATCGGAAGATACGGCATCCAGCTTCCAAGCTTTGATATCACGCAAACACCGGACCTCTACGAAGCGTCCATGCATGGCAAAGAGGTGATCGAGTCTCTCGATTTTCAGAAAGAGTTCCCGACCACTGCCGGCCTCTCACCTGTCCTTGGGAAGATGAACTACTGGTATTCCGTTCCGATCTTCATCGAGGATATGCTTGTGGCTCGCCTCAACCTTTTCGATGAAACCAAACGCGACGCGCCCATGAACCCAGCCATGCGCGGCATCACGGAAGACTTCGCCAAGATGGCGAGCTTGTTTCTGAACACACACCGCCTCGTGCGCGGAAGTCTTCAAGAAGCCCTCAAGGCACTGGATTCGATGAGCGGCATTTAACGCTCTTTTCAGTGTGTCGCAGGTTGAGGGCATCCAACAAAACGCGTCCGCCTGCCCATGCCAATCTGGCAAATGGCTTCAAAGCTGATCGCGATGTCGGGGGATTTTGGTGCCCAGGAGAGGACTCGAACCTCCACGTCTTTTGGACACTAGTACCTGAAACTAGCGCGTCTACCATTCCGCCACCTGGGCACAGGTGCTGGTGACGGCGCGTTTATCGCGGCCCCTGTGCAGTGTCAACGGCGATTCTCTCGCGCATTTACATGCACCTGCGGCGGCGTAGCGACTTGCCCGCGCCGCGCGAGAGGTCTAGGAACGCTTCAACAAAGTGTAGGAGTCGGACCATGACGAAACTGGTGACCATCTACGGCGGTTCGGGCTTTGTCGGGCGCTATATCGCGCGCCGGCTGGCAGCAGAAGGCTGGCGCGTCCGCGTCGCCGTGCGCCGCCCCAACGAAGCAATTTTCGTCAAGCCTTATGGCGTGCCCGGTCAGGTCGAACCTGTCCTCTGCAATATCCGCGATGACGCCAGCGTGCGCGCGGCCCTCAAAGGTGCTGATGCGGTCGTGAATTGCGTGGGTACTTTCGATGCGCGCGGCAAGAACAACTTCAACGCCGTTCAGGCCGAAGGTGCCGGCCGCATCGCCCGCATCGCCGCGGAAGAAGGCGTCGCCACCATGGTGCATATGTCGGCCATCGGAGCGGATGCCGAAAGCGCCAGCGTCTACGCCCAAACCAAAGCCGCAGGCGAAGCCGCTGTTCTGGCCGCGATGCCGAACGCCATGATCCTCCGCCCCTCGGTGATCTTTGGCGCCGAGGACGCGTTCTTCAACCGCTTCGCCGCCATGACCATCGTCTCCCCGATCATCCCGATCGCAGGCGGGGCTGCCCGCTTCCAGCCTGTGCATGTCGATGATGTGGCGCAAGCCGCTGTCATGGGTGTGAAAGGCGAAGCGCAGGGCGTCTACGAATTGGGCGGCCCCGATGTTGATACTTTCGCAGGCCTGATGAAGCGCATGCTCGGCGTCATCCAGCGCCGTCGCCTTGTGCTGAACCTGCCCTTCCCCGTCGCAGGTCTCGTCGCAAAGCTTTCGGATCTCGCCAACCGGATCAGCCTCGGTCTCGCGCCGATGCCGATCACGCCGGATCAGGTCGCTTCGCTCAAGTCCGACAACGTGGTCTCCGAAGGCGCGAAAGGCTTCTCCGATCTGGGCATCGCTCCGGTTGCCATGGGCGCTGTCCTGCCGGGCTACCTCTGGCGCTTCCGCCCCTCGGGCCAGTATGCCGACATCAAAAAGTCGGCCAAGAACCTGCGCGCGCACTAAGCCATGATGGAAACCGTTATTCTCCCGCTGGTCCTCGGTATCATCGAGGGCCTGACGGAATTTTTGCCTGTCAGCTCCACCGGCCATCTTCTTCTCGCAGGCCATTTCCTTGGCTTCGAAAGCGAAGGGCGCACTTTTGAGGTGGTGATCCAGTTGGGCGCGGTTCTCGCGGTGCTTTCGGTCTATGCCGCTAAGATCTGGCAGGTTTTCTCCACCGCCCCTTCCAGCGCCGATAGCCGCCGCTTTATCGCCGCCGTGCTTCTGGCCTTCCTTCCGGCGGTGTTCGTGGGTGTTCTCGCGCGCGACTTCATCAAGGGCGTGCTCTTCGAAAGCCCGCGCCTGATCGCCACCATGCTCATTCTGGGCGGCTTCGTGCTCCTCTTCATTGATCGCCTCGCGCTCAAACCCCGCTATTTAACCGCCGAAAGCATCCCCGTCTGGCGCGCCATCGCCATCGGTTGCATCCAGTGCCTCGCGATGATCCCCGGCGTTTCCCGCTCGGGCGCAACCATCGTCGGCGCTTTGGCCCTCGGTGCCTCCAAGCGCGCAGCGGCGGAGTTTTCCTTCTTCCTCGCCATGCCCACCATGGCAGGCGCATTTGCCTATGACCTCTACAAAAGCTGGGACAGCCTCACCAGCGACGCGGTCACGCAAATCTCCATCGGCTTCATCGCCGCCTTCATCTCGGCGGTTTTCGTCGTCAAAGGCCTCCTCGCCTACGTCTCCCGCCATGGCTACGCGCTCTTTGGCTGGTGGCGAATCGTGATCGGCGTGCTCGTTCTCGCCCTCCTTGGATGGGCCTGAAAACATGATATGGAAATTATACTGACCTAAATTCAGGCCTGAACGAGCCATTCCGGCCGCCCTGCGTCGAAAATACTTTAAATAGGTCAGCATAAGTGACTTTTCTTGTCACAGGTGGTGGTGTATGCCTCGCGCGACTTTGTTTTGCGGCGAGGAAGCCCCCATGGCCAAGCAACCGATGCTGAAATTCGTGACGATCCCGCGGTCGATGCCTGAAAAGCGCACCGCCGATGAGCGCCGCACCGATTTCAACGAGATTTATGCCGAATTCGCTGCCGCCAAAGCAGCCGAGCAGGCCAGCCGTTGCAGCCAATGCGGTGTGCCCTACTGCCAGTCGCATTGCCCGCTGCACAACAACATCCCCGACTGGCTGAACATGACCGCCACGGGCCGTTTGCGCGAAGCGTGGGAAATCTCCCAAGCCACCAACACCTTCCCCGAGATCTGCGGCCGCATCTGCCCACAGGACCGTCTCTGTGAAGGCAACTGCGTGATCGAGCAGTCCGGCCACGGCACCGTCACCATCGGCTCCGTCGAAAAATACATCACCGATACCGCGTGGGAAGAAGGCTGGGTCGAGCCGATCAAGCCTGCTGTCGAGCGTGACCAGTCCGTCGGCATCATCGGAGCCGGCCCCGGGGGCCTCGCTGCCGCCGACATGCTCCGCCGCGCTGGCGTCCAAGTCACCGTCTATGACCGCCACGACCGCGCAGGCGGCCTCCTCACCTACGGCATCCCCGGCTTCAAGCTCGAAAAAGACGTGGTCATGCGCCGCGTGAAACAGCTTGAGGACTCGGGCGTCGAATTCGTCATGAACTGCGAAGTCGGCACCACGATTTCCTTCGAAGCGATCCGCGGCAAGCATGACGCCGTCATCATCGCTATCGGCGTCTACAAATCGCGTGACCTCGAAGGCAACGCCACGGGCATCGTCAAGGCGCTCGACTACCTCACCGCCTCCAACCGTCAGTCCTTCGGCGACGAGGTCGAGGAATTCGACAACGGCACCCTCAACGCTTCCGGAAAGCGCGTCGTCGTCATCGGCGGTGGCGATACCGCGATGGACTGCGTCCGCACCGCGATCCGCCAAGGCGCAACTTCGGTGAAGTGCCTCTACCGCCGCGACCGCGCCAACATGCCCGGCTCGCAGCGTGAAACCCAGAACGCGGAAGAAGAAGGCGTGATCTTCGAATGGCTGTCGGCTCCGGCAGGCTTCGTCGGCAACCCCGTCAGCGCCGTGAAGGTCCAGAAGATGCGCCTCGGCGCACCAGACGCCACGGGCCGCCAGATGCCAGAAGAAATCCCTGGTGCGATCATCGACGAACCCGCCGATCTCGTCGTCAAGGCGCTTGGTTTTGAACCGGAAGACTGGCCAAAGCAGTGGGCTGCCGAAGGGCTGGAAACCACCCGCTGGGGCACCGTCAAAGCCGAATTCACCACTGGCAAAACTGGTGCGGAAGGCGTCTTCGCGATTGGCGACATCGTGCGCGGCGCGTCCCTCGTGGTCTGGGCTGTCCGTGATGGCCGTGACTGCGCAGGCGCAGTGATCAATTACCTCAACGGCATGCGTGCCGTCGCGGCTGAGTAACTCGTTCAGGGCAACTGGAAATGGCAGCTTCAGAGCCACAATCGGCACGGCAGAACGCCCCCGGGCGGCTCGCTGCCTTTGCCGATGTGGCCGAGCCCGCCTCGCAGAAGCTCTCGATCGTGCCGCAAACCGACACACCCCAACTCCGCACGTGGCGGCACCGCGGCACCAGCCGCCGCCTCGCTCTGAGCTTCTCGGGAGTGGGCTTCGATCACCGCGCCAGCCCCGAATACCAATTCTCCAAAATCGCCTCTGCCAACGGGCGCGATAACGTCCTCTTCATCGCCGAACCGAAGCGCAGCTGGCTCAATGACGAGGGCCTTATCGAAACCATCGTCGCCGAAGCCAAAGCCTTCGCGGATGAAATCGACGCCGAAGAAATCGTCACCCTCGGCTTCTCCATGGGCGCGTTTTCCGCCTTGGTGATTACCAACTATCTGCCCGTCACCAGTGCTGTGGCCCTTGCGCCGCAATTCTCGGTCCATCCCGAAATCGCAGGCGACGATCCCCGCTGGATGGAGTGGCGCAAGCATATCGCCAACCACCGCATCCGCTCGGTGGCCGATCATCTCGTGCCCGAAACCACCTATCACGTCTTCCACGGCGTCGGCCCCTCCGAAAAGCCCCAGCGCGACCGCTTTCCCGTGGCCGACAACCTCTTTCAGGTGCTCCTGCCCAAAACCGGGCATGGTATCCCGCAGCGTTTGCGCGGCGGCGGCGTCCTTTATGAAACGATCCAGCTGTCGTTCAACAACCGCGTCGGCCGCGTCCGCGAGCTTCTGCAACCGCTCGGCGCCTACCGCCGCACGAAGCGCCTCTTTCCCATGCTGCCGCCCTCTTCGGAGTTGCCCGCAAAGAAGGAGGCCCGCGCATGAGCACCGCTCAACACCGTGACGGCGGCTGCCTTTGCGGCGCCGTGCGCTTCTCCGCCACGCTGGAACACACCGCCTACGGCATCTGCCATTGCAAGATGTGCCAGCGTTGGGCCGGCGGCATCTTCGCCGCGATCACCGTTCCGAAAGCCAATCTTGCTTGGCAAGGATCCGAACACATCGCCCGCATCCAGTCCTCCGACTGGGCAGAACGCGGCTGGTGCACGCAATGCGGCTCCGGCCTCTTCTACCGCGTCACCCGCAACGGGCCGAACGATGGCGAATGGGAAATTCCGGTGGGTCTTTTCGACAATTCCGATGACCTCACCCTCGAACGTGAAATCTTTATCGACCGCAAACCGAACAGCTACACGATTTGCGGCCACCACCAGACACTGACCGAAGCGGAAGTTATCGCGCTTTACGGCAGCACCAGCGAAGGAGCCTGACCATGACCAAGTTTGATGAAGCCTGGGCCGCCGAAATGGAAGCCAAGCGCAAATGGCTGGCAGAAAACGGGATGTATGCCGAAGAGGAAGAGCACTCTTCCTGCGGCGTCGGCCTCGTTGTCGCCATTGATGGCAAAGCCAGCCGCCAAGTGGTCGAGAACGGCATTACCGCCCTCAAGGCCGTCTGGCACCGTGGCGCAGTCGACGCCGACGGCAAAACCGGTGACGGCGCGGGCATCCACGTCCAGATCCCCGTCCCCTTCTTCTACGACCAAGTGCGCCGCACAGGCCACGAGCCGCGTCAGGATCGCCTGATCGCCGTCGGTCAGGTCTTCCTGCCGCGCGCCAACTTCGGCGCTCAGGAAACCTGCCGGACCATCGTGGAATCCGAAGTCCTGCGCATGGGCCATTACATCTACGGCTGGCGTCACGTCCCGGTAGACATCACCTGCCTCGGTGAAAAAGCCAACGCAACGCGCCCCGAGATCGAACAGATCCTCATCCGCTGCGAAAAGGACATCGACGAAGACCAGTTCGAGCGCGAGCTTTACGTCATCCGCCGCCGTATCGAGAAAGCCGTCACCGCTGCAGGCATTCAGGGTATGTATGTCTGCTCCCTCTCCTGCCGCTCGATCATCTACAAGGGCATGATGCTCGCCGAGCAGGTGGCCGAGTTCTACCCCGACCTCAAGGACGAGCGTTTCGTTTCGGCCTTCGCGATCTATCACCAGCGCTATTCCACCAACACCTTCCCGCAGTGGTGGCTGGCACAGCCCTTCCGCATGCTCGCCCACAACGGCGAGATCAACACGCTCAAGGGCAACGTGAACTGGATGAAGAGCCATGAAATCCGCATGGCCTCCTCGGCCTTCGGGGATCAGGCCGAAGACATCAAGCCGATCATCCAGCCGGGTTCCTCCGACTCCGCAGCACTTGATGGCGTGTTCGAAGTGCTCGTGCGCTCGGGCCGCTCCGCACCCATGGCCAAAACCATGCTCGTTCCCGAAGCCTGGTCGAAGAACACGGGCGAGATGCCGCAGGCGTGGCAGGATATGTATGCCTATTGCAACGCCGTGATGGAACCGTGGGACGGCCCCGCCGCCCTCGCCATGACCGACGGTCGCTGGGTTTGCGGCGGTCTCGACCGCAACGGCCTCCGCCCGATGCGCTACGTCGTCACCGGTGACGGCCTCCTCATCGCGGGTTCGGAAACCGGCATGGTTCCCGTCAGCGAAAGCGGCGTTGTCGAGAAAGGCGCGCTTGGACCGGGCCAGATGATTGCCGTCGACATGAAAGAGGGCAAACTCTACCACGACACCGAGATGAAGAACCGCCTCTCCTCCGCGAACCCTTATGGCGAGTGGATCGAGAAGGTCGTGGATCTGAACTCGCTCCTCAAAGACGTTCCCGAAGCGGCCAAGTTCGACGGTGCAGAACTCCGCCGCCGCCAGATTGCGGCTGGATACACCATCGAGGAACTCGAACAGGTCCTCGCGCCGATGGCCGAAGACGGCAAGGAAATGATCGCCTCCATGGGCGATGATACCCCCGCCGCCGTTCTCTCGAACAAGTATCGCCCGCTCTCGCACTTCTTCCGCCAGAACTTCTCGCAGGTCACCAACCCGCCGATCGACTCGCTGCGCGAAGCCCGCGTGATGAGCCTCAAGACGCGCTTCGGTAACCTGAAGAACGTGCTCGACGAGAACTCCAGCCAGACCGAGATCCTCGTTCTGGAAAGCCCCTTCGTCGCGAACTCCGAGTTCGACGTGATGGTGAAGCAATTCGGTGAGCAGGTTGCCTTCATCGACTGCACCTTCACCGCCAACGAAGATGACGCCGACGCGCTCCGCAAAGGGCTCGAACGCATCCGTGCCGAAGCCGAGGATGCGGTCCGTTCCGGTGCCTCGCACCTCGTTCTCACGGATGAAAACCAATCCGCCGCAAAAGTGGCGATGCCGATGATCCTCGCAACAAGCGCCGTGCATTCTTGGCTGACCCGCAAAGGCCTCCGCACGTTCTGCTCGCTGAACATCCGTTCGGCCGAGTGCATCGACCCCCACTACTTCGCCGTGCTGATCGGCTGCGGTGCAACCACAGTGAACGCCTACCTCGCGCAGGACTCGCTTGCCGATCGTATCAACCGTGGCCTCCTCGATTGCTCGCTCATCGATGCCATGCGCCGTTACCGCGACGCCGTGGATGCGGGCCTTCTCAAGATCATGTCGAAGATGGGGATTTCGATCATCTCTTCCTATCGCGGTGGTCTGAACTTCGAAGCCGTCGGCCTCTCGCGCGCCATGTGCGCCGAGTATTTCCCCGGCCTCACCAGCCGCATCTCGGGGATCGGTCTTGCCGGCCTCCAGAAGAAAGCCGAAGAAATCCATGCCCGCGGCTTCATCGCCGAGGCCGTGATGCCCATCGGCGGTTTCTACAAGGCGCGTAAATCCGGTGAAACCCACGCATGGGAAGCCACCGCGATGCACCTGCTCCAGTCGGCCTGCGACCGCGCCTCTTACGAGATGTGGAAGCAGTATTCCGCGAAGATGCAATCGGCCCCGCCGATCCACCTGCGCGACCTTCTGGCCATCAAGCCGCTGGGCAAGGCAATCCCGATCGAAGAGGTCGAATCGATCACCTCGATCCGCAAGCGCTTCGTTACGCCGGGCATGTCGCTGGGTGCGCTCTCTCCGGAAGCCCATAAAACGCTCAACGTTGCCATGAACCGCATCGGTGCGAAGTCCGACAGCGGCGAGGGCGGCGAGGATCCGGCACATTTCGTGCCCGAACCAAACGGCGATAACCCCTCGGCCAAAATCAAGCAGGTCGCTTCGGGCCGCTTCGGTGTCACCGCCGAATACCTGAACGCCTGCGAAGAGCTTGAGATCAAGGTCGCTCAGGGCGCGAAGCCCGGCGAAGGCGGCCAGCTGCCTGGTATGAAAGTGACCGAGCTGATCGCGCGCCTGCGCCACTCCACCAAGGGCGTGACGCTGATCTCCCCGCCGCCGCACCACGACATCTACTCCATCGAAGACCTCGCGCAGCTGATCTATGACCTCAAGCAGATCAACCCGCGCGCCAAGGTCACGGTGAAGCTCGTCGCGGCATCGGGCGTCGGCACCATCGCGGCAGGCGTTGCCAAGGCGAAGGCCGATATCATCCTCATCTCGGGCCACAACGGCGGCACGGGCGCGTCGCCCGCAACCTCCATCAAATACGCTGGCCTGCCATGGGAAATGGGTCTCACCGAAGCACACCAGGTGCTCTCGATGAACAACCTGCGCGACCGTATCACGCTCCGCACCGATGGCGGCCTCCGCACCGGCCGCGATATCGTCATGGCCGCGATGATGGGCGCCGAAGAGTTCGGCATCGGCACCGCCGCACTGATCGCGATGGGCTGCATCATGGTGCGTCAGTGCCAGTCGAACACCTGCCCGGTCGGCGTCTGCACGCAGAACGAAGCGCTCCGCCAGAAGTTCACCGGTAACGCCGACAAGGTCGTGAACCTCATCACCTTCTACGCTCAGGAAGTGCGGGAAATCCTCGCCTCCATCGGTGCACGCTCGATCGACGAAGTCATCGGCCGCGCCGACCTCCTGAGCCAGGTGAGCCGCGGCTCCGCCCATCTCGACGACCTCGACCTCAACCCGCTCCTCATCACCGTGGATGGCGCAGGTTCGATCAAGTACGACCGTTCGAAGCCCCGCAACGTGGTGCCCGACACGCTCGACGCCGAAATCGTCCGTGACGCGGCCCGCTTCCTTGAGGATGGCGAGAAGATGCAACTGTCCTACGCCGTGCAGAACACGCACCGCACCGTGGGCACGCGCACCTCGTCGCATATCGTCAAGCGCTTCGGCATGCGGAACTCGCTCCAGCCCAACCACCTGACGGTGAAGCTCACGGGCTCCGCTGGCCAGTCGCTCGGTGCCTTCGCGGCTCCGGGCCTCAAGATCGAAGTCTCGGGCGATGCGAACGACTATGTCGGCAAGGGTCTCTCGGGCGGCACGATCGTCGTGCGTCCGCCGATGCGCTCGCCGCTCATTGCGGCCGAAAACACCATCATCGGCAACACCGTGCTCTACGGCGCAACCGATGGCTACCTCTTCGCGGCAGGCCGCGCAGGCGAACGCTTCGCCGTGCGGAACTCCGGCGCGAAAGTGGTTGTCGAGGGCTGCGGCTCCAACGGCTGTGAATACATGACCGGTGGCGTTGCCGTGATCCTTGGTCAGATCGGTGCGAACTTCGGCGCAGGCATGACGGGCGGTATGGCCTATGTTTACGATCCGGAAGGCGTCGCCTTCGGCCTGATGAACATGGAAACGCTCGTCACCTGCCCCGTCACGGTCGCCTATTGGGAAGACCAGCTCAAAGGTCTGATCGAGCGTCATGCCGCCGAAACCGGATCGGTCAAAGCCGAGCGCATCCTTGCCAACTGGGACGTGGAGAAGGCCAACTTCCTCCAGATCTGCCCGACCGAGATGCTGGTGCACATCCCGCACCCGCTGAGCATCGAGGAAAAGGCGGTTCCGGCAGA
>RFUP01000006.1 GCA_009922885.1 Paracoccaceae bacterium | reverse complement strand
TGCATAACACCGAACGGCCCAGTTTTCTTTGGAGTTCAGAATGCCGAAGCTGGCCTAATGGATCGGTCGAGATCAGAAAGCTTTGGCACCAAGACGGATGAGAAGAACGCCGCATTGAAATTCTCAATAATAGCAACGTGAAAGCACGGACGGCCCGAGATCATCGCCACAGATCGGCTTCGTTCCAATTGCGCGGCTCTCAGGGTGGCGGGGCGAGCTAAACGATCGTGTCGAGAATTCACAACTTCCATTCCGGCGACGAGAGAAGGCGATGCAGCGCTGTCGCCGAGTGGCGCCAGGTGTTTTCTGAGTAATTAGTGGGTTTCAGCCCATACTGAGATTTGCTGTCATTGTTCTGACGGCACTGATTGCCTTGCTCAGGTTCTTGCCTGCTTCACGCTTTGACGGGGCAGGAAAGCTTCGATGGCGGCGGCTGCGATCACGATGGTTTCGCCCGTGGCCGGATTGGTAGAGTCGAGCCCGCCGTGTGTGACGTTCACCGAGACTTTTCCTACGGGAAGGAGGGCGGCGATCTGTGCAGTATCCACTTTCTCGGGCGCTTGTACGCCGATGGTCACCTGCACGCGTAGCGTGGTTCGATCGATGATTGGCAGGCCGAGTATGTGGAGCGACGAGCGGTGGAGCGCGCTTTCGACGGCGCGTTTCGCGGCTTTGGTATAGTCGCCGCCATGGAGATCATTCCCCATGCCCATTTCGATGATGAAGCGCTGATCCGTCATTGCGAAAGCTCCAGATCGAGGGAAACAGAGATTGCGACATTGGCGATGACGTTGGGTGGCCCGTTGGGGCGAGGGACATCAAGCCCACCCTGTTTGACCGATATGCGCGGTTGGCCATAGGGAAAGGCGGCTTTGATCTTTTCGACATCCACAAGCTCCGGCCGCGCCACACCGATTTCCACATCGAGAACCATCGCGGATTTCGGGAGATCAAAGAGTTCTGCGAGGTTGATCGAGTTTCTCCAGAGTGCGTCCCGAACGGCGCGCAATGCGGCCTCTGTGTAATCGGTGCGCCGAAGCGAGGTGCCGATGCCGAATTCAGTGAGCAAGCGGGTTTCAGGCATGAAAGGAGTCCTGTTTCGGGCTGAGGGAGCGGTGTTGGGCCGAGGGTGCGCCCACTGTGGAGCAGTGCTCATCGGGTATCAATCAGGAAGTCGCAGGGGCCTCAAGGCGCGCCGAGTTCTGCAAGATTTAACTCGTCGATGTCCTTCAGGGTCTTTAGCACCAAATCCGACTGCACATGACCGACTTGCGGGCGGATCAGGAGGCGTTCGTGCAGGAAGTCGGAGAAGTTTTCGAGATCGCGAACGCGCACATCAAGGATGTAGTCCGCACTGCCCGTGACGGAGAAGGCGGAGAGGACTTCTGGTTGTCCGCCAAGCCAGTGGGAGAAGTTTTGGTGGTCGTCTTTGGTGTGGGTTTTCAGCGTGACGCGCACGATGGCGCGCATGGAGAAGCCGAGTTTCGTGGCGTTCAGCTTGGCGTGATAGCCGCGAATGATGCCCGCGGCCTCTAGTGCTGCGCGCCGCCGCGAGCATTGAGACGGAGATAGGCGAACCAGTTCGGACAGCGCTCCGTTGGTGAGGGAGCCATCTTTTTGCAAGGCTTGAAGGATCCGCAGGTCGTATTGATCGAAAGACATGGCACTCTCGTCCGTCATTATGCACAAGATGTGCATATATTGGCATAATTTGCGTCGAATGCGCAACTAAATGGGGTTTAGAGCGTGAGGATGCACACATCACGCATGGCCTTTGGGGTATCTTGCTCACAATGCGAACAGGAGTTTCCAATGCCAGCCCAAGTCACTGCCTTTCAGTCCCTTGCCCAGTCGATCGCCGATCACGGCGTCGATACGGTTTTCGGCCTGATGGGGGATGCGAACCTTTTCATGGTTGATCATTTCGTGCGCGGCTGTGGAGGGCGGTTTGTTCCGGCGGCGCATGAAGGGAGTTCGGTGCTGATGGCGCTGGCTTATGCCCATGTGACGGGGAAGGTGGGCATCGCCACGGTAACCCATGGGCCAGCGCTGACCAATTGCGCCACTGCACTGACCGAGGGCGTGCGGGGGCACCTGCCAATTGTGCTGATTGCTGGCGACACTCCGGTGGCCAATCCGCGGCATTTGCAGAGCATCGACCAGCGCGAAGTCGTGAAGGCCACCGGGGCGGGATTTGTGCAGGTGCGGACGCCTGAAACGGTCAGCGCCGATCTGGCACGAGCCTTTTACAACGCGCGGGTAGAGCGCCGCCCAGTGGTGCTGAATGTGCCTGCCGATTTCATGTGGCAGGAGGTGGCGCATGAAACCCGGGTTCTGAACGTGTTCGACAATCCGGGGGCGGCGGCCGAAGGAGATATTCTTGATCAGGCGATTGGTATGATCGCGTCCGCACGTCGCCCGTTGATCCTTGCCGGAGGGGGGGCGATCCACGCCCGCGACCAGATCATTGCTTTGGCCAACCGGCTTGAAGCGCCGCTGGCGACTACGCTGAAGGCCAAGGGGCTCTTCAACGATCATCCCTACAATATGGACATTTTCGGCACGCTCAGCACACCTGCCGCCTATGATCTTATTGCCAAGGCCGATTGTGTGATCTGTTTCGGCACCGCGTTGCACGATTTCACAACGGATCGCGGCAAGCTGATGCAGAAGAAGCGTATCATTCAGGTCGATATCGAGCCGCGGGCGATTGGCGGCGGTGTGCATCCCGATGCGGCGCTTGTGGCGGATGCGGGCCTGACAGCTGACACCATCGTGCACTGGCTCAATGAGGCAGAAATCCCGCCGAGCGGCTTTACCCGAGAGTTGGATATCAACACACTGACCGCACATCCGATTGGCTCAACCAAGACGGGCGACGGATTTGTGAATTACGTGGATGCCTTGGAGCGCCTGGAGGCGGCGCTGCCCAAAGACCGTGTGCTTGTCACCGATGGTGGACGGTTCATGACCGAGGTCTGGTGCCGCGTGTCGGTTCGCGACCCGAAGAGTTTTGTGGTGACCGCCAATTTCGGGGCGATTGGCCAAGGCTTGCAGGAGGCCATCGGTGCGGGTGTCGGATGCCCGGATCGCCCAGTTGTGCTGTTCACAGGGGACGGCGGTTTCATGATGGGTGGCATCAACGAGTTCAACACGGCTGTACGCCTTGGGTTGAACCTGATCATCATCGTGGCAAATGACTCGGCTTATGGTGCCGAGCATATCCAGTTTCTGGATCGCAAGATGGACCCCGGCCTGAGCCTTTTTGATTGGCCCTCTTTCGCGGGCATGGCGCGGGCTTTGGGCGGGCACGGGATCGAAGTGCGCTCGAACGAAGATCTCGCAACTGCACTTCAAGCCATCGGCAACAATGACAGGCCACTTCTGATCGAGCTTCGCCTCGATCCGCACGATGTTCCCCGGATGCGGATTTGATCGAGCCGCCCGTGATCAGGTGCGAGTAGTTAGGTCAGGGCGGTTCAGCAGGTTGTAGACGCCTGATTGGGGGGAAGCATTTCGGCGGGTCAGGCGACGTGACAGAAGCGCATGATGGAGAGGGGCGGAACGGCGAGTTCGGTCAGGTATGGGGAGGGGATCCGAACCCATGAACGTAGAATCCGCGAAGAAGTATGGTTTAGGCGTGAAGGAAGACCGCTTCGACCCGGTTTGGCAGGACGCGGATCGTCAATCAATTTCCCAGGATCTAAGAAGTCTTCAATACGCCACCGGATGCAGTTATTCCGGCCACCGAATTGGGGCATCTTTCTCGACGAGAGTTAGCTTCGGATTTCTTCCAACAACCAATCCTTGAAATTCTTGGCGGCCTCGACGTTTTCATCTGCCGCCAAGAAGTAGCCTTCCGGATTGGAAAGGCTGGCATCCTCAAGCAATTTGAGCTCGCCGCTGGCCAGCTTCTCAGCGGCAAGGAGCGAGCTTGTCAGAGCAATTCCTTGCCCTTGGATCGCAAGTTCCAAAGCAAGGCCGAAGTTGTCGACATAAATGACGGGGCTGCGATCAAGCACCGTGCCCGCCGCCGCCGCCCATTTCTGCCAGTTCATTGATGTCCCGACTGTTTCGATCAGTGGGGCCCGCGAGCTTTCACCGACCAGTTCCGGGTTATAGACCGCGACAAGGCGATCTGGGCCTAGGCGCAGGGCTTTGTAGCCAACCTGTTTCTCGGCGCCAAAGCGGATCTCAACATCCGCGATTGAGGCTTTGAACTCGTCCGGCCAGACAGTGGAAAGAAACCGCAAGCGCACACCGGGGTGCGCCGCTAGGAAACAATTGATGCGAGGGGCGAGGATCCACTGCGCAACACTAACGGAAGTCGCTACGCTCAACAGACTTTCCGTTGGCCCAGTGTCAAACTTTGCGGACGCCGCGCCGAGCATTTCCAACGCGGCGCCGACCTGCGGAAGAAGCTTGCGGCCATCGTCTGTGATTGTCAGTCCGCGTGCCTTTCGCTCGAACAATCGAACACCGAAACGCGTTTCCAGGGAGCGTATTTGCTGGCTGATGGCGGATTGAGTCAGGCCGAGTTCATCGGCTGCCGCAGTGAAATTCAGGTGGCGTGCCGCGGCTTCGAACGAGCGAAACCAGTTCAGCGGGGGTAATGAGCGGGCCATGTTGCAATTCAGCCATTAGTGTTACTAATGGCTTTGCCGCATTATTCCTCGTTTGTCAAAAACTCGTGGCTGAAAGACACCTTTGGCAAACGCTGGAGGGCATCGTGACACTCGAAATTCGTAAGATCGTAACATTTGATGAAGAAACCCTGATTGAGGGGTTCCGGGCGGTGAGCCGGCCTTGGCGGATGTTCGCAGTAGCGGCCGTTGTGAAAAATCCGTGGGCCGGGCGGTATGTCGAGGATCTCGCTCCAACCATCCGCGAAATCGCTCCTCCTTTGGGGCAAGAACTGACCCAGCGCATTATTGCGCTCGCAGGGTCCGGTGAGGCGATCGAGGCCTATGGCAAGGCAGCGGTTGTTGGTTTGGACGGGGAAGTCGAGCATGCTTCGGGCTTGATCCATACGCTTCGGTTCGGAAATCACTACCGTGAGGCGGTTCAAGCAAAGTCTTACCTCTCATTCACCAACACGAGGGGCCCTGCCAACGCGCCCATCATGATCCCGCTCATGGATAAAAACGATCTGGGGCGCCGTTCGCATTACCTGACAGTTCAATTCTCCATTCCAGATGCCCCGCGCGCTGACGAAATCGTCGTGGCACTGGGAGGTGCAACGACAGGCCGCCCGCACCACCGGATCGGTGACCGTTATCAAGACTTGAAAGACCTCGGGCATGACCTGGACAACCCGGCCGCGGTCTGAGTTTGGCAAATTGCGATGCGTAGAAGCAGGGCATGGGCCGTTGGTTCTGTTCCTGCATGGCGTTGGCCTGCGGGCCGAAGCATGGGCAGAGCAGCTTGACCATTTCGCGCAAACTTGCCGCGTCATTGCACCGGACATGCCCGGACATGGAGCAAGTGTGCCACTCGGTCACTCGGCCAATCTTGAAGACTATGTGGACTTGATTGCCAGAGCGTTTAACGAACCTGCGGTGGTTGTCGGGCATTCCATGGGGGCAATGATCGCGGTCAATCTCGCGGTGCGCTATCCTGAAAAGGTTGCAGGGATTGGTGCATTGAACGCCATATTCAAGCGTTCGGAGGCGGCCAAGGCGGCTGTTCAGGCTCGGGCGGCAGCCCTTGACGGCGAGCAGATTGTGGATCCGACGGCAACCCTGAAGCGCTGGTTTGATGATTTGGAAAGTGCGCCGGCTTTGGCCTGCCGGGACTGGCTCACTGCGGTCAGCCCCGCTGGTTACAAGGCAGCCTACACGGTTTTTGCCAACGAAGATGGCCCGAGCAACGCCGGCTTGGGCGGCTTGAAGATGCCATCGCTGTTCATGACCGGAGCGCTGGAACCGAACTCGACCCCTGCGATGAGCGAGGCGATGGCCAAGCTGGCACCAAGGGGGCGAGCCGTGGTCCTGCCGGGTGCCGCGCATATGATGCCGATGACACATCCTCGGTGCGTCAATTCCGAATTGGCGAGGCTAATGGAGGAGTGTTCCCCGTGAGTACTTTCGACACACGCGACCTAAGAGCGGCTTTCGGGAGTTTCCTGACTGGCGTGACTGTTGTGACGGCGCGCGGCGAAGATGGTGTGCCTGTCGGCTTCACGGCTAATTCTTTCACATCGGTTTCTCTAGAGCCGCCATTGCTTTTGGTCTGTCCGGGGCGCTTCTTGTCCAGTTTTGACGCTTTCAAGAACTGCAGACATTTCGCAGTTAGCGTTCTCGCGGAAGGGCAAGAAAACGTGTCGAACACCTTCGCGAGTTTCAAGGGCGACCGCTTTGCGCGCGTCGAAATCGACTGCGACTTGCACGATATCCCCGTGATCAGAGGCGCAGCGGCGGTCTTTAGTTGCGAAACTGCCCAAGTCTTGAATGCGGGGGATCACGCCCTGCTCATGGGGGAAGTCAGGGACTTCCGCCATAGCGGCGCTCAGGGTTTGGGATATGCGGGCGGAAAATATTTCAGTCTCGGGCTTGAGCAGCGCGCTGCGAGTGCGCCACGGAAAGGGCTGGAAAACATCGCTTCGGCGATCATCGAAAATGATGGGGCGGTTTTCTTACTTCGCGATGGGGCGAGCTACGCTTTGCCTCAAGTCGTTGTAGAGAGGCGCGGCCTCCTTCGTGATGCTCTAGGTGCGCGCCTGCACGCGCTCGGACTGGATGTCGAGTTGGCTCAGGTCTACTCGATTTATGATCGGGCGGAGGTCGGTGAGCACCATACCTGTTTCAGGGCAGCATATCGCAAGGGCACTTCGACAGAAGGCCATTTCGTGCCCATCAACCAATTGGCGGAAATGATTTTTTCTGTTCCGGGCCAATCTGCAACTCTCAAGCGCTATGCCATGGAACATCAGACAGGCCAATTCGGGCTCTACGTCGGTGATGTGGATGGCGGCGACATCCATTATCATTGACTGAAAGGACGTCTCGCTATGGACTTCTCGCTTTTTGCCCATATGGAACGGCTGGGGCCAGAGCAATCGCATCAAAACCTCTATGAGGAATTCCTTGGCCTTTGCGACATGGCTGACCAAGGCGGCATGCGTGCAATCTGGACGGGAGAACATCATGCGATGGAATTCACGATCTCGCCGAACCCGTTTCTGGCGATCATGGACCTTTCCCATCGCACCAAGAATGTGAAGCTTGGAACCGGCACCGTCATTGCGCCATTCTGGCACCCGATCAAACTTGCGGGTGAGGCCGCTATGACGGATCTCATGACGGGAGGGCGACTTGAAATGGGCATCGCGCGCGGTGCCTATAACTTCGAATATGAACGCATCATGCCTGGCTTGGATGCTTGGGATGCAGGGCAGCGGATGCGGGAGTCTGCGCCGCTCCTCAGAAAACTATGGCAAGGCGACTGCGCGCATGAGGGGACGTATTACTCGTTCCCCGCAACAACGTCTTCGCCCAAGCCCGTTCAGCAGGATGGCCCGCCGATCTGGATTGCGGCGCGCGATCCCAATAGCCATGAGTTTGCGGTCGAAAATGGCTTCAACGTGCAAGTTACGCCACTTTGGCAGGGCATGGCGGAAGTCGAAACACTGATGGGGCGCTTCAATGACGCTTGCGCGAAAGCCGGAGGGAAACGGCCGAAGATCATGCTGCTGCATCATGCCTATGTCGGGAAGGATGAGGCTGATCTGGAAGAGGCCGCTCGGGATTTCAGCCGCTATTACTGCTATTTCGGGGCGTGGTTTCAAAATAAGAGACCGATTTCGCAAGGGCTGATCCAGCCGCTCACGCAAGAGGAAATTGAGGCGAATGCCATGATGGCCCCAGCGAATATGCGACGTGATTTGACGATGGGGACTGCGCAGCAAGTTATCGACATGATCAAGCGCTATGAAGATCTGGGCTATGACGAATTCTCGTTCTGGGTGGATAGCGGCATGACCACGGAGCGCAAACGGGCTTCTCTCGCACGGTTCATTGACGACGTGATGCCGGCGTTCGGGTAAGGAAATCACATGAAAAACCTACCGCACTACGAGCTATTTATTGATGGGGCATGGACTGGCGGCAGCCAAGGCCAAGTCATGGAGACAATCAATCCTGCAACAGGTGCTCCATGGGCAAGCTTCGCCTGTGCCAGTTCCGAGGATGTGGACCGCGCGGTGCGGGCGGCCCACCGAATGCTGGAAGATCCGAAGTGGCGGGACATGACCCAGACGGCACGAGGGAAACTCCTCTACCGTCTTGCCGACCTCGTGGAAGCGAATGCTGCTAAATTGGGCGCCTTGGAGACGACCGATAGCGGGAAATTGCTCGCAGAAACCGCCTCCCAAACCCGCTATGTTGGGGATTACTACCGCTATTTTGCCGGGCTTGCGGACAAGATCGAAGGGGCGGTTCTCCCGATCGACAAGCCGGATCTGCATGTGTTTACGTCCCGCATGCCGATCGGTGTTGTGGCGGCTGTGGTGCCGTGGAACGCGCAGATGTTCCTGACTGCGACAAAGCTTGGGCCAGCCTTGGCGGCAGGATGCACTGTCGTGCTGAAAGCCTCGGAACAGGCCCCTGTGCCTATGCTCGAATTTGCACGACTAATCGAGGAGGCCGGATTTCCGGCGGGCGTGGTTTCGGTCATCACGGGCGATGCAGAGAATTGCGCGGCACCTCTCACGCGGCATCCAATGGTGGACCGGATCGCCTTCACTGGCGGCCCCGAAACCGCGCGCCATGTGATCCGTAATTCGGCAGACAATTTCGCAGTTACAACCTTGGAGCTTGGGGGGAAATCGCCCATTCTCGTCTTCGAGGACGCTGATTTGGACGGCGCAGCGAACGGTCTGATCGCCGGGAACTTCGGCGCTTCTGGGCAGTCTTGTGTGGCGGGCACTAGGGGGCTCATTCACCGTTCGATCCTGCCTGACCTTGTGCGCCGGATTACTGAAAAGGCTGCGGGAATCGTGATCGGCGATCCTTTGGACGCCTCGACGCATGTCGGGCCTCTGTGCACTCGCGGGCAGGTGAACCGGATTGTGGAGACATTGCAGAAAGCAAAATCGCAAGGTGCGACGATCCATTTCGGCGGCGCACCCCTTCCGCGCGACGGGAATTATATGGCTCCGACACTTGTGGAATGTTCCGGTCCAGAGACCGAGACGTTGCATATCGAGATGTTTGGCCCGGTGATGTCTCTGCTACCCTTCGATACCGAGGAAGAAGCAATTCAGTTGGCCAACAGCACCCCTTATGGGTTGGGTTCTGGAGTGTTTACGCAAAACCTTGCCCGCGCGCATCGCGTATCGAAGCGCTTGCGGGCGGGGATTTGCTGGATCAACACCTACCGCGCTATTTCACCGATTGCGCCTTTCGGCGGGTTCAACGCGTCAGGTTACGGGCGCGAGGCCGGGCTTGAAAGCGTTCTGGACTACACGCGCACGAAGACGACATGGATCAACACATCGGATCAGCCAATGGCAAATCCCTTTGTGATGCGCTGAGTGTCGTTTTAGTCAGCTCCGAAGATGTCGCGGGTGAAGACTTTGCCGGCGACACTACGGATTTCATCTGTCATCCGGTTGGCGATGATGACGTCGGCTTCCGCTTTGAATGCTGAAAGATCGCGGATCACCCGAGATCCGAAGAAATGATCTTCTTGGAGCGCGGGTTCGAAGACGACGACTTCGATGCCCTTGGCCTTGATCCGCTTCATGATGCCTTGGATTGAAGATTGCCGGAAATTGTCGGATCCGGCTTTCATCACAAGCCGATAAATACCAACGACTTTTGGAGCTTTCGCGACGACCTGCTCCGCCAAGAAATCTTTCCTCGTGCGATTGGCATCTACGATAGCGGCAATCAGGTTCTGCGGCACTTTTGCGTAATTCGCGAGAAGCTGTTTGGTGTCTTTCGGAAGGCAGTAGCCGCCATAGCCGAATGACGGGTTGTTATAGTGGCTGCCGATCCGCGGATCGAGGCAGACCCCGTCGATCACCTGCTTGGTGTCCATGCCATGAGCCATGGCATAGCTGTCGAGTTCATTGAAGAACGCAACCCGCATCGCAAGGTAGGTGTTCGCGAACAGCTTTATCGCCTCGGCCTCGGAAGGGGCAGCGAATAAAAGGGGGACATTTTCGGCGCGAGCTCCTTCCTGAAGAAGTCTGGCAAAAGCCTCTGCGATCTCCGACGATGATCCGGCTTGGGTAGAGATTATCGTATAATGCCCGACCTTCCCGCAGGAATTCCGGGCTGAAGATGATGTTGGTGTTGCCGGTTTCTACTCTGAGTCGCTGCACGAAACCCACGGGGATCGTGGACTTAATGATTATTGTAGCTTCCGGTGCGATCTTGGAGACTTGGTGGACAACGTTTTCCACTGAGGACGTGTCAAAGAAATTTGTCTTGGGGTCGTAGTCCGTCGGGGTTGCTACGATGACAATGTCCGCATTCGATGCGGCGCTGATGAGATCAGTTGTTGCGCGTAGATCGAGGTGTTTGGAGGACAGGAAGTCTTCCAGTTCGGCATCGATGATCGGGCATTGGCGATTGTTGACCTGAGCGACCCGTTCTTCCGAAATGTCGACCGCGACAACAGTGTTATTCTGGGCGAGGAGGGCTGCATTGGACAGGCCTACGTAGCCAATTCCCACAACAACGATATTCATGGTCTGCCCCTTCATTCCAGTCATTGAACTTGCCATCGCGGACCTTGCTGCGCCTTAATAGCTATAGAGGCATGTGCATACAAATTGCGGCGTTATTAGGACAGATTTTGGAAACAATACCTAATTTGCATCTCTCTGCTTCATAGCCAAGAAACTCTTCGGCAAGGGCCGGATTTGCGTTCCCCGGATTGCAAAGCGCCCGGCATCTCGAAGGCAGAAAAAGGGCCGGAAAAACCGGCCTCAATTCCAATCACTAATATGCTGAACCATCATCACCCAGCAGGGCCATGAGTGGTCAAATGCTTCCAATTTTCTCAAGGTTGGAGCTGATCCACTGCGCCAGTTCGCCCTGAGGCATCCATTCAGGATTGTTGTCGCTCGCATACTGGAAATTGTCCGGGACGGGTTTGCCGAGCTTGATGCGGGATTGATCTGTTGCCCAATCATTGATTGCGGGCAGGATTTTGAAGTAATCGCCGTATTCATAGGTGAAGGGCGCGTCTTCGACACCGATCATTTGTTCATGCAGCTTTTCGCCAGGCCGAATGCCAACGATCTTCTGCTCGGCTTCAGGAGCGACAACTGAAGCGATGTCCGTTACTTTCATGGAGGGGATTTTCTTGACGTAGATTTCCCCACCGATCATGTCCTCAAAGGCATGCCAGACAAGTTCTACACCCTGTTCGAGGCTGATCATGAAACGAGTCATGCGCGGGTCGGTGACTGGCAGAACGCCGCTATCCTTGATCGAGAGGAAGAACGGAATGACCGAGCCGCGCGACCCCATGACGTTTCCGTACCGCACAACGCTGAACCGCGTGCCGTGCTCGCCGGAGTAGGCGTTGCCCGCAACGAAAAGCTTATCTGAGGCGAGTTTGGAGGCACCGTAGAGATTGATCGGGCTGGAGGCCTTATCGGTCGAAAGGGCGACGACAGCCTTGATTTTCTTGTCGATTGACGCGTCGATCACATTCATCGCGCCGTTCACGTTCGTCTTGATACACTCGAAAGGATTGTATTCCGCAGTGGGGACGATTTTCGTCGCGGCTGCGTGCACCACGTAATCGACCCCGTCGAAAGCTCGGTAGAGCCGTTCACGATCACGGACATCGCCAATGAAGAAACGCACGCGGGGATCATCGGCGAACTTCTTCGCCATTTCCCACTGTTTCATTTCATCGCGGGAAAAGATGATGATTTTCTTAGGGTTGAAGCGTTCCAGCGTCATCGGCACGAATGTGTTGCCGAATGAGCCTGTCCCACCGGTGACGAGGATTGTCGAGCCAGAAAGCATGTTCAACCTTTTCTATTCTTCCCTCCCCAAAAGAGGGCAATACGCTTGGAAGCGTCTCAAGAACGCATCCGAAGACGCTGTTTCTGAGAACGCTCGCAACCGATACCCAAACATGCCTGCCGCATCAATGGGCTGGGGCGATCTACCTTTCGAATAGGGTTAGCCGTGATGTCTCAGGGCCATAGCCCACTCAACCGCATTTCGAGTGGCCGCAGGACGGACACGTCATACATCCTTCGACCATACGCATGCCGTATTGGCCGCAAGAGGAGCATGCAGGGCCACGTGGAGTTTCGCCAACCGCAACCACCTCGGCCTTTGGATCGCTCTTCAGGCCCATGCCTTCGCCCTCGATGAACCCGATCGCGATCATATGCTGCTCGATGACGCCACCAATTGCGGCCAGAATGGACGGCACGTAGCGCGCATTCATCCAAGCTCCGCCACGCGGGTCGAAGACGGCTTTCAACTCTTCAACCACGAACGAGACATCACCACCCCGACGGAATACAGCGGAGATCATTCGCGTAAGTGCGACGGTCCAAGCGAAGTGCTCCATGTTCTTCGAGTTGATGAAAATCTCGAAGGGGCGGCGATGACCGCCGGTGAAGATGTCATTCACCGTGATGTAGAGTGCGTGCTCACTATCGGGCCACTTTACCTTATAGGTCGATCCCTCAAGCGCCGCTGGGCGATCCAGAGGCTCCGAAAGATAGATGATTTCGCCATCTGTTTGCGGTGGCTGACGGACTTCCTCGGGCGCTTTGGTGCTTTCGGAAACTGTCAGGACCGATCCAGTGACCGCGTTCGGGCGATACGTTGTGCAGCCTTTGCAGCCTTGGTCCCATGCCGCGAGATAAACGTCTTTGAAATCCTCGAAGGAAATGTCCTCGGGGCAGTTGATGGTTTTGGAGATAGAGCTATCGACCCATTTTTGCGCTGCTGCCTGCATGCGCACGTGATCTTTCGGCGCGAGCGTTTGTGCATTGACGAAATAGGCCGGAAGTTCGGCATCTGCCCCGAATTTCTCGCGGAAGTGTTTTACAGCGTAATCAACGACTTCTTCCTCGGTCCGCGAGCCGTCTTTCTGGAGCACTTTCCGCGTGTAGGCATAGGCGAACACAGGCTCGATACCGGAGGAGACGTTGCCGGCATAGAGCGAGATCGTTCCGGTTGGCGCAATAGAGGTGAGAAGCGCGTTGCGGATGCCGTGCTTGGCGATGGCCTCACGCACATCCTTGTCCATGGCTTCCATATTGCCCGAAGCGAGGAACTTTTCGGCATCGAACAGCGGGAAGGCGCCTTTTTCTTGCGCAAGCTCGACCGAAGCGAGATATGCGGAGCGCGCAATGAGCTTCATCCACTTCTCGGTGAGGGCGACGCCATCGTCCGATCCATACGTGGCTTTCACCATCAAGAGCGCGTCTGCCAGCCCAGTCACCCCCAAGCCGATCCGGCGCTTGGCCTTTGCCTCGGCCGCTTGTTTCGGCAGTGGGAAGCGCGAGGCGTCCACGACGTTGTCCATCATCCGAACGGCGACGCGCACCAATTCATCCAGTGCCTTTTCGTCGAGTGAAGCCGCGTCGCCAAAGGGATCGTTTACCAGTCGCGACAGGTTGATCGAACCAAGAAGGCAAGCGCCATAGGGAGGCAATGGCTGTTCGCCGCAGGGGTTGGTGGCGGAAATGGTTTCGCAATAGCCAAGGTTGTTCGCTTTGTTGATGCGGTCGATGAAGATCACGCCGGGTTCTGCATAATCGTAGGTCGATTGCATGATCTTGTTCCACAGATCACGCGCCTGAACCGTGCGATAAACCCGGCCGTCAAACACGAGTTCCCAAGGACCATCCGCTTTTACAGCGTCCATGAAGGCATCGGTGACGAGAACCGAGAGGTTGAACATACGCAGGCGTGCGGGATCCCGCTTGGCTTCGATGAACTGTTCGACATCGGGGTGATCGCAGCGCATCGTGGCCATCATGGCACCGCGGCGCGAGCCGGCGGACATGATCGTGCGGCACATCGCGTCCCAGACATCCATGAACGACAAGGGGCCTGACGCATCAGCGGCCACGCCTGCTACTGGCGCGCCTTTGGGACGGACAGTCGAGAAGTCGTAGCCAATTCCGCCACCCTGTTGCATCGTGAGGGCAGCTTCCTTCAGCATGTCGAAAATACCGCCCATGCTATCAGGGATAGTTCCCATGACGAAGCAATTGAAAAGCGTCACAGACCGGCCGGTTCCTGCGCCCGCCGTGATCCGGCCCGCTGGCAGGAATTTGAAGTCTTCCAACGCCTTGTAGAACGTGTTTTCCCACTTGGCTTTGTCGTTCTCGACTTCGGCGAGACTGCGGGCGATGCGCCGCCAAGTGTCTTCGATCGAGCCGTCAAGTGCGTGCCCATCCGCATCTTTATAGCGGTATTTCATGTCCCAAATGGACTCGGCGATCGGGGCAGCAAAACGGCTCATTTCGTATCCTCGGATTGGAAGAACCCTGAGGATAGTGTGCAGCAGGTGAGCGGTCAACGCAGGAACGCCCGTTTCATGCCCTTGAAGCTGGCGCGCAGGCGGCTATCCTTCCTCTCCGAAAGGACCCCCCATGACCCAGCCTCTGCACATCCTCAAACTTTGCGTAGGGGCCGAGCGGGTAGAAGACCTGATTGACTGGCAAAAGACACCCCAGGCCAAGGGCCCGGATGGCTTGCCACGGCATGTGACGCGGATGTGGCCGAAACGATCAGAAGAGATTTTGAATGGCGGATCGCTTTACTGGGTTTTCAAGGGCGTGATTTTGGCGCGTCAGGCTATTTTGCGGTTTGATGAGGTTCAGGGGCAGGACGGAGTCGTGCGGTGCGGTCTGGTGCTCGATCCGGAAATCACCCGCACGCAAGCCGCGCCTCGGAGACCCTTTCAGGGATGGCGGTATCTAGCGGCAGATGAAGCGCCCCCGGATCTGCGCCATTTGAAAGCAGGAGAAACAACGCTGCCTCCTGAATTGTCGCGCGCTCTGGCCGATATCGGGGTGCTTTGAGCGAGGTTCGGTTAGCCGTTCACCATCTGCCGGAAAGCTTGCAGCGTTTTTTTGTCAGCTGCGCTCAAGGTGTTGGTCTGCGACTGGAAGAGCGTGGCCTGCGAGGCGAGGATCAAACCATCCGACAGGATTTTCAAATGGTTCGCCCGCAAGGTGTCACCTGTTGACGTAATATCTGCCACGGCTTCCGCCGTTTCGTTCTTCACGGTTCCCTCGGTGGCGCCTTGGCTGTCTACCAATTGGTAATCGGCCACACCGTTATCCCGCAGGAACTCGCGGACCAATCGGTGGTATTTGGTGGCGATCCGCAAACGGAAGCCATGACGCGCGCGGAAGGCAGCCGCTGCGGCGTCAAGATCGTCGAGCGTGTCGACATCGACCCAGAGCGCGGGCACTGCAATGATGAGATCGGCGTGGCCAAAACCCATTTCGGCAATAGGCTCGACCTTGTCGGACCATGTTGGCAGCTTCTCGCGAATAAGGTCCGTTCCCGTGACGCCAAGATCGATCCGCCCGGCGGCCAATTCGCGGGGGATCTCACCTGCCGAAAGGAGCACCAGCTCCATTCCCGACAGACCCTCGATCGCGCCGGCATATTCGCGATCGGATCCGGTGCGGGAAAGCTTGAGGCCGCGTGCCGCGAACCACTCGAAGGTCTGTTCCATCAAGCGCCCTTTGGAGGGCACGCCGAGTTTGAGGGTCATGCCTTGGCCTCCAATGCGATGACAAGCTCGGGGCGGATCACGCCGCCAACGGCCGGGATTTCTACGCCCTGGCCGAGAACGCGGGTCAGCGCGTCATACCGGCCGCCTGTGGCGACAGGTGGAAGTTTCGCGTCATCCGAATAGAGGCCGAAAACGAAGCCGTCATAGTATTCCATCGAGGAACGCCCGTAGCCCGCTTCGAACTCGATCTCGTCGAGATTGATATTGCGCGATACCATCGCCTGTGCGCGTTCCTGAATTTGTGCGACTGCCGGTTTGATTGCCGTCAGTTCCCGCGAAAGCTCTCCGAGAGCTGCAAGGGCATGGGGCAATCTGCCTTTGATCGAGAGAAGGCGGTTGATCTGGACCACGTCTTGCCCTGCAAGCGGAGCCGCTTTTTGGTCCTCACGCAGAGCTTCGATCCGGTCTTTTATTTCCGTCCGGGACCGCAACCCGATTTCGAGGCCAGCGCCTGCAAAGGGATCGGCGGAGGCCAGAAGGGCTGCGCGGGTTTCGGGGATGGGAGACGTGCCGGAATAACGCTCCAAGAGCGCCCGGAACCGTTTGGGGCGCCAGATATGGCGGCGGAGGGCGTTCTTTCTTGCTTCTGACGTCGCGAGGCCATCTACGGCTGCAATCAGAAGGCCGACATCTCCCATGACGGCGCGGAGGCGCAGGGCAGCGAGGGGGGCGGAAATCAAGGAGAAAACTTCAGCGTCGGCGGCGGCTGGGTTCGCCCGGTCAAACACCTCGTAGCCCACCTGCACATATTCCGAGGCGCGCCCTGTGGCCTGTTCCTGGCGGCGGAACACTTCGCCTGCGTAGGTGTAGCGGGCGGGTTCTGCGCCGTGTGCCATGTGCATCTGCACAACCGGCACAGTGAAGTCGGGCCGCAGCATTTGCTCGCCACGAAGTGGGTCTTGGGTCACATAGGCGCGGGCGCGGATGTCCTCGCCGTAGAGGTCCAGCAGAACCTCTGCGGGTTGGAGGATCGAGGTTTCAATCGCCTGTGCGCCTGCGGTTTCGAAATGGGTTTTCAGAGCTTCAGCGCGTGAACGGATGGCTCGATCCATTGGATTACCTCTGGCTTTCGAGGATGGCCTTCACGCGGGCAACCATCTCGCTGCGCGGAACCTCGTATTGCGACGGGCGATCTTTCCACTCGTCGAGGCTCGCTGACTTGGCAATCTCTGCCCCAAGGATGAGGTCTTTGAGCTGAACCACGCCGCGCGCCTTTTCATCCGAGCCTTCGATAATGGCCACGGGCGAATTGCGGCGGTCGGCGTATTTCATCTGGTTGCCGAAGTTTTTCGGGTTGCCGAGGTAGACCTCGGCGCGGATGCCTGCGCGGCGAAGCTCGCCGACGATGGTTTGGTAATCGGCCATGCGGTCGCGGTCCATCACGGTGACCACAACGGGGCCAGCTTCCGTGCGGCCCATCCGGCCCTTTTCGCGGAGTGCTGCGAGAAGACGGTCAACGCCGATGGAAACGCCCGTTGCGGGCACTTCCTGCCCGGTAAAGCGCTTCACGAGGTCGTCGTAGCGCCCGCCACCCGAAACCGAACCGAATTGGCGCTTGCGCCCCTTTTCGTCGAGGATTTCGAAGGTGAGTTCTGCCTCGAAAACGGGGCCGGTGTAATAGCCCAGGCCGCGGACCACCGATGGGTCGATCACGATGCGGTTCGCGTCGTAGCCTTGGGCACCGACGAGCGATGCGATCTCTTCAAGCTCGTCTACGCCCGTCGAGCCGATTTCGGAGGCTCCGACAGCGGCGCGAAGATTGGCGAGAGTGGCCGCGTTATCAGCGCCTTTCGAAGTTAGGAAGGCTACCACGGGATCGGCTTGAGCTTCCGAGAGGCCAACGCCGTCGATATAGGCCCCGGACGCGTCCAGGCGGCCCTTGCCCAGAAGTTGGCGCACGCCGTCTTCGCCCACTTTATCGAACTTATCGATGGTGCGGAGCACGGCCTCGCGCTGGGCCTCTTCGGAAAGCCCCATGACTTCCAGAACGCCGTTCAGCACTTTGCGGTTATTGACGCGCACGATGTAGTCGCCGCGCGGGATGCCGACTTCTTCAAGCGTGTCGGAAAGCATGGCGCAGATTTCCGCGTCTGCGGCGACGGATGCTGCACCCACGGTATCGGCATCGCATTGATAGAATTGGCGGAAACGGCCCGGCCCCGGCTTTTCGTTGCGCCAAACGGGCCCCATCGCGTAGCGGCGATAGGGGGTGGGCAAATCATTCCGATGCTGGGCGTAAACACGAGCCAAGGGCGCAGTGAGGTCATAGCGCAACGCGAGCCAGTCACCCGGCTTGGCGTTTTCCTTACCTTCGTCCTCGCTGGCTTCCTGCCACGCGAACACACCCGCATTCGGGCGATCCACATCGGGGAGGAACTTGCCCAAGGCCTCTACGGTTTCCACTGCCGAAGACTCAAGCGCTTCGAAGCCATAGCGATGGTAGACCCCAGCAATCGTGCGCAGCATTTCTGTGCGCTCGGTGACTTCCGCGCCAAAGTAGTCGCGGAACCCTTTCGGCGTTTCGGCCTTCGGGCGCGGGGATTTCTTTTCTTTCGCCATGGTCTCGGGCTCCCAATGAGGGTTTCGCCCGAGGCTCTAGCGGAAGGGTGCGAAAGGGGCAAGCGTTGCCCCCACAAAGGCAGGGCCTTTGCAGGGAAAACGGTAATCAAGCCGCAGGTCTGTCAGGTTATTTGCGCGGTTTGCCGGGGCCGGACTTCCCACCGGGACGGGGGCCTTTCGCGAAGCCTGTGGGTTTGCCGCCCGAGCGCGCTGGCGGTTTGCCGGAGCGCCCGGCAAAAGAGCCGCCCTCTGAACGGCCAGAAGGCTTGCCGCCGAAGGGCTTGCCTGCACCGCGCGGACCACGCGGCGCACTGCCATCATCGGACTTGAACGGACGGCCGCCAGCTTTCGGCGCGTAGGGCTTGCCTTCGCCACGGGGCGCGCGGGCAGGGCCATCGCCGTAGGGTTTCGGGCTGCGCTTTTCGCCGCGTTCGCCGAAGCTGCGCTTGTCATCACGGCCCTCGAATTTGCCGCCTGCGCGAGCGGGGCGTGCGGAGGGCTTTCCATCCTCACGCGGCGCACGTCTGTCGCCGTCGGCTTTGAAACCGCGCGCCGGTTTGCCCGAGGAGGGCGCGCCATCGCGGGCTGGGCGTGCCGAGAAGGTCTTGCCAAAGCTACGCTCGCCGCGTGCTGCAGGTGCCCCATCTGACGCTCTGGGAGCCGAGGAGCGGGGTTTGCGGGCCTTCGGCGCGGCTTCTGCGTCGCCAGCGGCGGCGGTTTTGCGCGGCTTGAAGCGGCGGGACGTATCGGTCGGGTCCATGTTGCGGCCACGGGGCTTTTCTGCCGCTGCGGGGCGGGCGGCTTGGAAGCCATCCTTGGATGGAACTTCGAAATCCAACGATTGGTCGTCCGCCTTGGGGCGACGGTTGCGGGCCACGCGGGGGCGTTGGATATCGCTTTCTTCGCGGTTGTCGAAGATGACGCCCACCTGATCGCGCAGAACGCGGCGGCGCACTTCATCGACTTCGCCTTCTTTGAGCGTGCCGATCTGGAACGGGCCATAGGCCACGCGGATCAGGCGGTTCACCTGCAGGCCGATGGCTTCCATGGCGCGGCGGATCTCGCGATTCTTGCCTTCACGGAGGCCAACGGTGAGCCAAGCATTCGCGCCTTGCTGGCGGTCGAGCGAGACGGTCATCGGCTGGAAATCCTCGCCATCGGCGGTGATCCCCTTGCGGAGCGGCTCGAAAGTTTCATCGGTCGGGCGTCCATTCACGCGGACGCGATACTTGCGAAGCCAGCCCGTGGAGGGGAGTTCCAAGCGGCGTTTCAGCTCGCCATCATTGGTCAGAAGGAGCAGGCCTTCGGAGTTGATGTCGAGGCGGCCGATGGACATTACGCGCGGCAAGCCTTCGGGAAGATTGTCAAAAATCGTGGGACGGCCCTGCTCATCCTTGGCCGAGGTCACAAGGCCGACGGGCTTGTGGTAGAGCCAGATGCGGGTGGGTTCGGGGGCATCCAAGAGCTTGCCATCGACGACGATCTTGTCGTTCGGTCCGACATTCGTCGCGGGTTGCGTGACGATCTTCCCGTTGACGGTGACGACCCCCGCCTCGACAAGTTTCTCCGCATCCCGGCGGGAGGCAACTCCGGCGCGGGCGATAACCTTGGCGATGCGATCGCCCTCTGTGTGCTTTGTGCTCATGGGCGCGCAGTATCATGCGCAGAGGGCTTGCGGAAGAAGCTCTTTTGGGGTGCTAAAGGGGTATGGAATTCACGAGCCACATGGAACAGGCGCTTTTCGAGGCGCGCGCGGCGGCCGCCCGGGGCGAGGTGCCTGTGGGGGCTGTTCTGGTGGCCCCTGATGGGCGCGTGGTTGCGGCCGCCGGGAACCGGACCCGCGAATTGAGCGACCCGACCGCCCATGCCGAGATTTTGGCCTTGCGGGAGGGGTGCCGTGCCGTGGGATCGGAGCGGCTTCCGGGGCACGTGCTTTATGTGACGTTAGAGCCGTGCCCGATGTGTGCAACGGCGATTTCGAACGCCCGACTGGCGCGGGTGGTTTACGGTGCGGCGGACCCGAAAAGCGGTGGCATCGCGCAGGGCCCGCGCGTTTTCAGCCATCCCCAATGCCACCATGTGCCTGAAGTCATTGACGGAATCGCGGCAAGCGAAGCCGAAGAGTTGCTCAAGAGCTTCTTCGGCCGCTTGCGGGGCTGACGCCTCAGATCGAGATCGGTTGCAGCACTTCGGGTTCGATCACCTTGGTGTTTGGCACGGCGGCGGCCAAGACCTCTGCGGATTGTTCGAGGAGCGGGAAGGTCCGGTAGTGGCAGGGGATCAAGGTTTTGAAATTGAAGAAGTTTTTCGCCGCATAGCCCGCGCGACGCATGTCCATGGTGAAGTGGCCGCCGCAGGCGAGAATGCCGATGTCAGGTGCATGGAGATCGTTGAAGATCTTCATGTCCGCCATGACGTCGGTATCACCCGAAACGTAAATCGTGTGGCCTTCGCCCGAGATCATGAAGCCGCATTCGGTGCCTGCGATCTTCGGACCTTCGGGTGAGGAGAAGGTCGAGGAGTGCACGGCGTGCACCATCGTCACCTTCACGCCCCCCAGATCCACGGTGCCGCCTTTGTTGAAGCCGACCGTTTCGATTTTCTCTTTCTCGGCCCAGTGCCCCATCAGGTCGTATTGGCCAACCACCGGGATGCCGAGCTTCTTGGCGAGCGGCACGGTGTCGATCACATGATCGAAATGGCCGTGGGTGAGGAGAATATGCGTTGCGCCATTTACAGCGGCGTCATGCTGATCTTCCTTGAGCATCGGGTTTCCCGAGAGCCATGGGTCGATCAAGAGAACCTTTCCTGCGATTTCGATCCGAAAACTAGCGTGGCCGAGCCAAGTGATTTGCATGGATGATCCTCCCCTCAAAATGTTTAGGGAAGCTTAATGTCGCGTACCGAGAAGGCAATCTGTTCTCTACTTGGCGCCGAGCGATGATCTGCGGCTCGCCGCCGCTTGCACCCAAAGCCCCTCGCCGCTAAACGGGGCGGGACAGACGGAGGCCCCCATGTCCACCATCGACAAAGATACCGCGCGCAAGGTTGCGCATCTGGCCCGGATCCGGGTTGAAGAAGAAAATCTGCCGAAACTTGCCGAGCAGCTTTCCGGCATTCTCTCGTTCATGGAACAGCTGAACGAAGTGGATGTGGAGGGCATCGAGCCGATGACATCCGTGACGCCGATGCGCCTCAAGCGCCGCGTCGATGTGGTGACCGATGGCAATCAGCAGGACGCTGTTTTGAAAAACGCCCCTGACGCGCGCGAAGGCTTCTTTGCTGTGCCCAAAGTGGTGGAGTGAGAGCCATGACAAACGATCTGAACAAACTCACGCTGGCTGAGGCCCGCGACGGG
>RFUP01000500.1 GCA_009922885.1 Paracoccaceae bacterium | reverse complement strand
CAAGCTCCGGAACACGGCTCCTTGCACACGGGCCTTCAGCGGTGCGGCGCGTTCCTCCGCCATCTCGGCCTCAGAGGCTCGGACGCTTCTGCAAGAGCGGCAGCAGGTCGCCCATTTCCGGGCCCTTCTCGCGGCCCGTCACCGCAAGGCGCAGCGGCATGAACAGCCCCTTGCCCTTGCGGCCAGTCGCCTCTTTCACCCCTTGCGTCCACTGGCTCCATGCGTCCGCCGCATAGGGCGGCTCGCCCAGCAAACCAAAGGCCGTCGCCACGAACTCCGCGTCTTCTGCCGCCACTTGGGCAGTCGCGCCGTTCATTACGATCTCGGCCCAGCCTGCCGCTTCCGAGCGCTTGCCGATATTGGCGCGCACCACATCCCAGAACCGCTCCGCGATGTCCTGAGGAACACCCAAAGCCGCCACTTCCGCCGCAACATCCGCGTAAGGCATCGCCGAAATCGCTTTGGCGGTCAGCGGCCAGAGGTCTTCGGCGTCGAACTTCGTCGGTGCCGCACCGAACTGGCCCACATCAAACCCGTCGATCAGCTCCTGATGGTTCATCCGCAGCTCCACCGGCTGCGACGCCCCCAAACGCGCCATCAGCGACAAAAGCGCCATCGGTTCCACACCCTGCTCACGCAGATCTTTTAGCGCGAGCGAACCCAGACGCTTCGAAAGCCCCTCACCACCCGGCCCGGTCAGAAGCGAATGGTGCGCGAAGGCGGGCGGCTGGAAGCCTAGAGCCGCCATGATCTGGATTTGCGTCGCCGTGTTCGTCACGTGGTCCGAACCACGCACGATATGGGTCACGCCCATATCGGTGTCGTCCACCACCGAGGCGAAGGTGTAAAGCACCTGCCCGTCGGCGCGGATCAGCACAGGGTCCGAAACCGAAGCCGCATCGATCGAGATGTCGTTCAGGATGCCATCGGTCCACTCGATGCGCTCCTGATCCAAGAGGAACCGCCAGTAGCCCGCGCGGCCTTCTTCGCGCATCTTGGCTTTCTGCTCGTCCGAGAGGTTCAGATGCGCGCGGTCGTAAACCGGCGGCTTGCCCATGTTGAGCTGCTTCTTGCGCTTCAGATCAAGCTCGGTCGGCGTCTCGAACACCTCGTAAAGCCGCCCGCTTGCGCGCAGCGCATCCGCCTGCTCGGCATAGCGATCAAGCCGCAGCGATTGCCGCTCCACGCGGTCCCAATGCAGGCCCAACCAGTCGAGATCACGCTTGATCCCGTCCACATATTCTTCCTTGGAGCGCTCTTGGTCCGTATCGTCGATCCGCAAAATGAATGTGCCGCCGTTCTTGCGGGCAATCATCCAGTTCATCAGCGCGGTGCGCAGGTTGCCGACGTGAATGTGGCCCGTCGGCGAAGGGGCAAAACGAGTGGTGACCATGGGGTTCTCCTTGACCCCGCTCCTCTGTCACAAGCCCCCCGATTTGTCAAAGCTCCCCGCCATTCTGTGCATCCCCGAACACCCCAGTCTGCGCCATCGCCCATCACGCCCGCGTGAGGCCCCATCGCACAGGCGAAATATGCGCTACAATTCCCGCATAACGTGATTTCTTGTGGAGGACTGTCATGACTGAATTCACCCTCTCCCGTCGCGGCCTTCTGGGCGCAGCAGCCGCGCTTCCGCTTGCCGCGGTTGCCCGCCCGGCTCTGGCCGCCGCCGAGATGAAAGGCGCAGGCTTCGCCCCCTACAATCGCTTCAAGCTCGGCGCGTTCGACGTCACCACCCTTCTGGCCGGAACCCGCACCGTGCCCGATCCGCAAACCATCTTCGGCCTGAATGCCACCGCCGAGGAGTTCACCGCAGCCTCGGACGCCGCGATGATCCCCACCGATAAAGCGCAATTCTTC
>RFUP01000499.1 GCA_009922885.1 Paracoccaceae bacterium | reverse complement strand
GGGCAATGCCGAATACCATGGTCAGCGCGCCAATGTCGCCGCCCATATCCCTGCCGACGCGCTGGTACGCGACACGCCGTGGCTGCCCGAGATCGAGGCTGCCTGGGGCCCCGCACCTGGGCGCGATCAGTCGGACGGGCGCGGCGTTTTCGTGCTGGGCGCGCAGTTCGGCAATGTTTTTGTCGGCATACAGCCGGTGTTTGGCTACGAAGGCGACCCGATGCGCCTGCTGTTCGAGCGCGGCTTCGCGCCGACCCACGCCTTTGCCGCCTTCTATCGCTGGATCCGCGCCGATTTCGGCGCTGATGTGGTCCTGCATTTCGGCATGCATGGCGCGCTGGAATTCATGCCCGGCAAACAGGCGGGTTTGGGTGGGACCTGCTGGCCGGATCGCCTGATTGGCAACTTGCCCAATGTCTATCTTTACGCTGCTAACAACCCGTCCGAGGCGACGCTGGCCAAGCGCCGGTCGAACGCGGTGACGGTCACGCATTTGACCCCGCCCCTGGCGAAATCGGGTTTGTATAAGGGTTTGGCCGATCTGCGCGATAGCCTGACGCGCTGGCGTGGCTTGTCACCCGATGCGTCCGAGCGCCCCGCGTTGGCCGAGATCATCGCTGCGCAGGCGACGGCCGTCGACCTGACCGGCACGCCCGATTCGCTGTGGATGACGCTGCTCGAAACCGAAGAGGCGCTGATCCCCGAAGGCCTGCATGTGCTGGGCCGGGCGATGGATGCTGCGCGCATGGATAGCCTGCTGCACGCGGTGCAAGGTGATGCCGAAACGCTGGCCCACGCGCGCCAGCATCTTGCAGCCGACACCGAGATCCCGGGCTTGCTGCGCGCGCTGTCGGGCCGGTTCATCGCGCCGGTGCCTGGCGGTGACCTGATCCGCAACTCCGCGATCCTGCCCACGGGCCGCAACATCCATGCCTTCGACCCGTTCCGCATGCCCACCACTTTTGCGATCCTCGATGGCGCAAAGCAGGCGCAGCGGCTGCTGGACACCCACGCCACGCTGCCACGCACGGTGGCGATGGTCCTGTGGGGGTCGGACAACATCAAATCCGACGGCGGACCCATCGCGCAGGCCCTGGCCCTGATCGGCGCACGCCCCCGGTTTGATAGCTATGGCCGATTGTCGGGTGCCGACCTGATCCCGCTTGCCGAACTGGGCCGACCGCGCATTGACGTGGTGATGACCTTGTCGGGTATCTTCCGCGATCTTCTGCCTTTGCAGGTCCGCATGTTGGCGGAAGCCGCGCACAAGGCCGCCATCGCCGATGAACCGCTGGCGCAGAACTTCATCCGCGCCCATGCGCTGGCCGCCGCCGAGACGCTGGGCTGTGATCTGGACACCGCCGCACTGCGCGTTTTCTCGAACGCCGAGGGGGCCTATGGCTCCAACGTGAATGCCATGGTCGACAGTTCCGCCTTTGGCGACGAGGACGAGTTGGCCGACGCCTACGAGGCACGCAAAAGCTTTGCCTATGATCCCCAAGGCCGAGCCATGCCGCAGAAAAAGCTGCTGGCACAGGCGCTGTCGACGGTCGAGGTCGCCTATCAGAACCTTGAATCGGTCGAACTGGGCGTGACCACGGTTGATCACTACTTTGACACGCTGGGCGGTATCAGCCGGGCGGTCAAGCGCGCGCGCGGGCAGGATGCGGCGGTCTATATCGGCGACCAGACGCGTGGCACGGGCAAGGTGCGCAGCCTGCGCGACCAGATCGCGCTGGAAAGCCGCACGCGCAGCCTGAACCCCCGGTTCTTCGAAGCGCTGCTGTCCCACGGCGCCGAAGGCGTGCGCCAGATCGAGTCGCATGTGACGAACACGATGGGGTGGTCAGCGACGACGGG
>RFUP01000498.1 GCA_009922885.1 Paracoccaceae bacterium | reverse complement strand
AAGCACCAACAAACCGGGCAGCGTCCAGCCGGGGATCGGGACAGGGCGCTCAAGCGCTCCGGTCGCGAGGATAAGGGCACGGGCGGTGAGTTGCGCCGGCGTGCCGATGCAGGAATAGGTGACGGTGAAGGGATTGCCTGTGTCGATATCCCAAACCACGGCCCCCTGAATGACATCCGCGCGCGAGGTCGCAAGCCCCTCGGCCAACGCTGCGCCTTCTAGGTAATCCGGCCCGAGGATCGCCGCACGGCGCGGGCCTGTTTCAGTAATGCCGCGATATATCTGCCCGCCCGGTGCGGGCTGTTCATCGAGCACGGCGACTGTCAGCCCGTGCTGCGCGGCAGTGGAAGCCGCCGCCATGCCCGCAGGGCCGGCGCCGATGATCAGAAGGTCATACATCCGCTCCTCCCGAACGCAGATTCATCCCCGCTTCTACGCGCATCTGGCAGGCTTGGCGGGTGACGCCATCGAGTTCCACCAGGCAGTCGTAGCAGGCCCCCATCATGCAGAAAGGGCCGCGCGGTGCGCCCGACACCATCGTGCCGCGAAAGCGTGTGATCCCTGCCGGGAGGAGCGCCGCCGCGAGATTTGCACCTTCGGGCAAGGAAATCTCCTGCCCGTCGAAACGGATCCGCACCTGCGGGCCATCGTCGAGATTACGAAAAACGGGCTTCACCAAAGGCCTCCAGATCAGGTGCATCGCTATCGCCATCGAGCCATTTCGGGATCAGGCGGGCATGGGCTGCGGCAAGCGTAATGCCGGAATGGCAGGTAACGAGCGCCGCGCCCGGCATGGTTTCGGACTTTTGGTAAATGGGTAGCCCGTCGGGCGACATCACGCGCAGAGCGCCCCAAGAGCGCACCAGTTGTGCTTTTTCAAGGCGTGGCATCACAGCCACGGCACGCGCGGCGATCTTGGCGGTCACGTCGGTTGTGGTGCGATCATCATAGCCCACTTCCTCGTTGCTATCGCCGATCTGGATCCCGCCTTCGTCCACCTGCCGGATGATCCCCGAGGGCCGCCGGAGCATTTTCGGCAGTTTCTCGGTGATCAGCACTTGGCCCCGTTGCGGGCGCACGGGCGCTTTGAAGCCGAACATCGGGCCAAGCTCGGCCGCCCCAAGCCCCGCACAAAGCACCACGCGCCCGGCATGCACCTGCCGCCCGGAAGCGCAGCGCAGATGGAAGCCGTCATTGTGATGCACTCCGCTGATCCGCTCGTTGAGGAAGATCATCACGCCGCGCTTTCTCAGATCAGCGGCGAGAGCGCGCAGGAACCTCAAAGGGTTCACATGGCCATCCTGATGGTGGAGGATCGCGCCCGCCACTCGCGGGCCAACTTCAGGTTCCTCGCGGCGGAGCGCATTATTCCCCAAGACCTCGAACGGGTAATCGCCGCCCAGCGCATCACTGAGTGCTTGATATTGCGCCACTTTCGCTTCGAGGGCGGCTTCGGTGAGGTGGAAATCCCAGCCGCCTTCCTGCTGCAAAGAAAGCGCCTCGCCCGTGGCTTCCGAGAGTTCGGCGGCGAAGTCTTTCCACAAAGCGGCGGAGCCTTGGGTCCATTTGGCATAGCGCGGCGCTTTGAGACCTTTGGATTGCACCCAGATCAAGCCGAAGTTGCCACGGCTGGCGCGGTATGTGCCATCATCGCCGTCAATCACCGCCACGCGGTGCCCACGTGCCATGAGGCCCCAAGCCACGGACAGGCCTACAACGCCACCACCGATCACTGCGTAATCCGCATCCATGCCGTTCCCTCCGTTTGCTCATAGAGGCGCGGACTTGCGGGATCGTCAAGCCGCCCTCTTCCGCAATCGCCAAACGCGCTGTATATCGCGCCAATGTCCCAGAACCCGC
>RFUP01000497.1 GCA_009922885.1 Paracoccaceae bacterium | reverse complement strand
GCGCCGCGCCTCTTTCGCCACCGATAATCCGGAAGGTCGCAGCGTCCGGATCTATTTGGGCGGGCTTGCCCTTGCGGCTTGCCTCGTTATGTTGCACCAACAGGGCCGAAGGCGGAAAATCCTTCGCCAATTCTATTCAACGATCAACACGGACGGCGGCACAATGGACATGAACGCGAAACCCACCGAGGAAATCTCCGTCCGCGAGGTCTTCGGCATAGACACGGATATGACCGTAAAAGGTTTCGCCGACCGCACAGACCGCGTGCCGGAAGCCGACAGCACCTATAAATTCGACCCCGACACCACGCTCGCCATCCTCGCAGGCTTCCGCAACAATCGCCGCGTGATGATCCAGGGCTACCACGGCACCGGCAAATCGACCCACATCGAACAGGTCGCCGCCCGCCTGAACTGGCCCGCCGTGCGCGTCAACCTCGACAGCCACATCTCCCGTATCGACCTTATCGGTAAAGACGCCATCAAACTTCGCGATGGGGTCCAGGTCACCGAATTCCACGAAGGCATCCTGCCTTGGGCGCTGCGCAATCCCGTCGCCATCGTCTTCGATGAATACGACGCAGGCCGCGCCGACGTGATGTTCGTGATCCAGCGCGTTCTCGAACATGACGGCAAGCTCACGCTGCTTGACCAGAACGAGATCATCACCCCCCACCCGTCCTTCCGCCTCTTCGCCACGGCCAACACCGTCGGCCTTGGCGACACGACGGGCCTCTACCACGGCACCCAGCAGATCAACCAAGCCCAGATGGACCGTTGGTCGCTCGTCGCCACGCTGAACTACCTCAGCCACGACGCCGAAACCAACATCGTTCTGGCCAAGAACCCCCATTACAACACCGAGAAAGGCCGCAAGACCGTCAGCCAGATGGTCCACCTCGCCGATCTCACCCGCACCGCCTTCATGAACGGCGATCTCTCCACCGTCATGTCGCCACGGACCGTGATCACCTGGGCGCAAAACGCCGAGATCTTCCGCAACGTAGGCTACGCCTTCCGCCTGACCTTCCTCAACAAATGCGACGAGCTTGAGCGTCAGACGGTTGCCGAATTCTACCAGCGCTGCTTCGGCGAAGAACTCCCCGAAAGCGCCGCCAGCCAAGCGATGAAATAAGCGCTTCAGGCACGAAACAAAAACGGCGGCCCTTAAGGCCGCCGTTTTCATTTCCGCACTGCCCCGGCCTTGCACCGGGGCGCATGCTCCCCCCTCAGCCCGCAGCGCGTGCGGCCATAGTGGCCTTCGCCCACCACGCCATGTCATCCAAGAGAGCCGACGACGACGGCGCGATCTGCGCTTCGATATCGCCAAGGTTGCCCGAACCGCCAAAGCCCGGATGCACCTGCCAGAAGGCACCGCCACCGATGTGAACCGCATTGCGCACCGGCACCATCTGCAACTCAACCGCAATCGCGCGCAGATGTTCCAGCGCCCGCGCGCCCCCCATCGAACCATAGGCAATCGCGCCCATCGGCTTCTTCGCCCATTCCACATAGGCCTGATCCAGCGCGTTCTTCAGCGCGCCCGTGATCGAGTGGTTATACTCGGCCACCACGAAGATATAGCCGTCGAACTCGGCCAGCTTCTTCTGCCACGACACCGCCACCGCATCCTGCGTCGGCGCATAGGCGTTCGACGCCATTTCGTCGAAGAGCGGCATCGGATAATCGCGCAGATCCACGATCTCCGCGTCCATATCACCGCGCGCATCCACTTGCGCTTTCATCCACTGTGCAGGGATGTCCGCAAAGCGCACTTTACGGGTCGAACCCACGATAATCGCAATCTTGGCCTTGGTCATTTGCTCGTCTCCTAACGGCTGAATTCCTTGCCCTTAGAAG
>RFUP01000496.1 GCA_009922885.1 Paracoccaceae bacterium | reverse complement strand
ATCGTGGAATGATAATTTCCCACGGTCGTCGATATATCTTTGTCCATATTCCCAAAACTGGCGGCACCTCGCTGGCTCTCGCGCTCGAGGCGCGGGCGATGGCGGATGATGTGTTGATTGGGGATACGCCCAAGGCGATCAAACGGCGGCGTCGGTTGCGCGGGGTAGAGAGTTCGGGGCGGCTGTGGAAACACTCGCGGCTGGCCGATATTGAGGGCTTGGTCACGCGCGAGCAGATGGCGGCGATGGTCGAAAAGATCGTCAGTGATGCCATGGGCCGCGATCAGCAACTGATGGCGCAGCTGCAAGCCCTCACCGCCGTCCGCGAAACCGAGAACTTCACCCTCGCCGCCCGCCGCCTCGGCCTCGCTCAACCCACCGTCCACCGCGCCGTCACCCAACTCGAACAGGAGGCGGGCCGCATCCTGTTCGAACGCACCGCCTTCGGCATGATCGCCTCCAGCCGCGCCAAAACCCTTGCCCAATGCACCCGCCTCGCCATGGCCGAACTCGATCAAGCCGAAGCCGAGCTTTCCGCGCTTTCCGGCGAAGAAGTCGGCCGCCTCACCATCGGCTCCCTGCCGCTCTCGCGCTCGGTTCTCTTGCCGGAAGTCATCACCGCCTTTCGCGAACACCGCGCCACCTATCCCGTCGAGGTTCGCGACGGCCCCTATGACGAGCTTCTGAGCGGCCTCCGGCGCGGCGAAATCGACCTCATCCTCGGTGCCCTCCGCGATCCCGCCCCCATCGGCGATGTCACACAAGAACCCCTCTTCGCAGACAACCTCGCCATCCTCGCCGGAAACCACCACCCGCTCATCGGTGCACCCGCAGTCCGCAAAGAAGACCTCCACCGCTGCGGCTGGGTCGTGCCCCGCCGTGGCACCCCTGCGCGCGAACAATTCGAAAACTTCTTTGCCGATCTCGGCCCGCCCGCCTCCCTCGTCGAGGCAGGCTCGATCCTCCTCATGCGCGAACTTCTCGACCGCTCCGAATTGCTGGGCTGCATCTCTTCCACTCAGGCCCGCGCCGAAACCACGCGCGGCCTCCTCACCGAACTTCCCGTCGCCGCCCGCTGGGCCGCCCGCCCCATCGGCCTCACCACGCGCAGCACATGGGAACCCACGCCCGCGCAAGCCGAATTCCTCGCGATTCTCAAATCGGCCGCCGCGCGCCTCGCCGCGTAACGCAGCGAAACGAAAGCCACCCGTTGCCATGGCCGCCGCGCCTCCCGATAGTGCCTCAAAGGCCAAGGGAGGGCGCAACATGCTGAACGGGATCCGCATCATCGAAGTCGAGGGCCTCGGCCCCGGCCCCTTCGCCGGAATGCTTCTGGCCGATCTTGGTGCCGATGTCATTGTCGTGCACCGCAAAGGCGGCAACCCCACCCCCGGCGTGCCGGATAAACCCCTCCTAGATCGCGGCAAACGCTCCATCGCGCTCGACCTCAAAGACCCGGAAGACAAGGCCACTTTCCTCCAACTCGCCACCACGGCCGATGGGCTCATCGAAGGCTTCCGTCCCGGCGTCATGGAAAAACTCGGCCTTGGCCCCGAAGATCTCCACGCCCTGAACCCGCGCCTCGCGTGACTACGGAGAGCCCGTGTGCTGCCGCGTACCTGACAGTGTCGACCACGTCCTGAATCGAGTGTGCCACCACGACCCCGTCAGGGAGGCTGGGTGGCACATACCCCGATCGGTCCGTGGCCACTCGTTGGATCGAGTCTGGATCCTTGAGAATGTCGGGAGTCGTCATGACTTAAGTCCTTAGGGGGCTTCAGGAACCCCAGGGAGCATCCAATACGCAGAATCAGTCAAGAAATCCTCGTAACTCTCCCCTGTCACGAGACTGAGCATGAG
>RFUP01000495.1 GCA_009922885.1 Paracoccaceae bacterium | reverse complement strand
CAAGCATGGGAAGCACAGCGCATCGCGCGGATCTCGTCCATACCCTTGATAGAGCGCGCTTTCTCCGTCAGCTCCTCGCCGGGCATCACCTCGAACCCCTGCGCTTCCAAGGCGCGAAGCCCGTGCAGCATCACCTTGTCGACCCCGAGCCGCTTGTTCCCGCCTCCATGCGCCGCAATGATCCCGCGCACCTCGTTGGCAAACACATCCGCCGCCACATCAAGCTTGTCGCCCCGGTCGAAATAGAACAGATCCGCGCCCGAGCGCTGCTCCTTCACCAACGGATTGAACTCCGAGAGGAACATCGCCTGCTTGTAGTCCCAGATCACCATGTAACCATCCGCACAAACCAAAAGCGCGCGGAACGGGTTATGGGTGTTCCAAAGCTGCATATTCGTGCTGTCCGTGGCGTATCGGATGTTCAGCGGATCGAACATCAGCACACCGCCCCAGCCGCGCGCGTTTACCCCGTCCACCAAGCGTTTCCAGCGAAACTCGCGCATCCGCTCCAAGTCGGGCAACTGAAGCCCCGCCTTCGCCCATTCCTCATAGGCAAGGATCGTCGGGCCGATTTCCACACGGTCCATATTGTTCGGGCTGCCATCTGCCAAACGGTCTCCCCGCGTGGGGTCGATCTTGCGGCGATCACGGTAATGGGTGTTCATCTGGAGCCTCCCTCGTTTCCTGAAGCGTCCTCCACGAATCCCTCCATGGCGCGCCGTTTTCCGACATCATCCAATCCGGTTTGCGGCAGGGCTTTTCGTTGGCGGGGCAGGGCGCTAGGGTCCGGCCATGAAATCCTCACTCGACACTCTCTTGGCCGCCTATCCCCGCCTCGATGCCCGCGACGCAGATATGGCCACTCGCCTTGCCGCCTTTCTCGCCCGCGAGCCCAAGGCCTATGATCGTGATCCGCACACGGGCCACGTCACCGGATCGGCCTTCTGCACGTCGCCCTGCGGCGGCTTCGCGCTCCTTCTGCATCACGCCAAGCTAGACCGTTGGCTCCAGCCTGGCGGCCATTGCGATGGCGAGCGCGATGTTGCGGCAGTCGCTGCCCGCGAGTTGTTTGAGGAAACGGGGCTGAACGCCCGCCTCGTCAGCCCCGCGATCCTCGATGTGGATATCCATGAAATCCCCGCCCGCGGCACCGATCCCGCGCATTTCCACTACGATATCCGCTTCCATTTCGAAGCCGCCAAAGACGCGCCCTTGGTGCAGAACCCGGAATCGAAAGCCCTCGCTTGGGTTCCGGTGTCTGAACTCACCACCCGCGCTGGCCCCTCCGTTTCCATCATGGCCGAGAAACTCTTCCGATGATCCTGCAAAGCCGCATTCCCTACGACGTTTCCACCGAGCCGCGCCTTCCCGGCATCCAACCGCTTGCCCTCGCAGACTGGCTCATGGTGGACGATGCCTTTGCAGGCCAGATGGCACGCCGCGAGGACCTCATCAGCACCAAACCCGAAGCCGTTGTCGCCTTGTCCGAAAGCGCCCGCCCGGCAGCCGAGGAGCTTCTCGCCTACGTCCTAACCCATCTCGGACCGGGCTATGCGCAGTCCGGCCAGCACGTCACCCGCCCCGATGGCGTCACCGTGAAGATCGACCGCGCCAATCCGATGCACACCCTCGGGCGGCTGGTGCAGGAAGACCTGTGCATCCTCGAAAAGCAGGGCAGTGAACACGTCCTCACCGCCGCCACGCTTTGCTTTCCGGCGTCTTGGATGCTTGCCGAGAAATTCATGAAGCCGCTCATCGGCATCCATATCCCCGTGCAAAGTTACGATGAAAACATCGCCGCCCGCGTGCAGCGTCTCTTTGACGGGATACAGGTGGATCGCCCGCTCTGGCGCTGGAACG
>RFUP01000494.1 GCA_009922885.1 Paracoccaceae bacterium | reverse complement strand
TCCGCCACCGCGATCCGTTCCGCCGCCCCGTCAGCGCATCAGCGCGTCCGGTGAGGGGCTATCTACGGTCAGTAGACGACACCCGCAAGAGAGAAATGCGAGAAAACTTCAGAATTTTCGGAAAAACTTTCAGATACTAATAAAATCAATGCGTTAGCTTGCGATAAAGTCTGGCCGCCTTCTTGTTCCTCATCTCGCCCCCGCATCCCAAGCTGCTGTTTTTGGCCAGTAAATCCGAATCTTGGGGCTTTTTGGGCCTGAATCACCGGTTCAGGCTGATTCACGCAGCCGATTCCGGCTTCTGACCAGCCCAGGCCAGCGAAGCCCAAGGAGGAACGTGGCCACGACTATATAGAGAAGCGGCTCCATCTGGATGCCTTTCCGCAACATGAAAAAGTGCAAAGCTCCCAGAACCACCGCCGCATAGGCCGCTTTGTGCAGGCGATTCCAAAGAGGCCCCATTTTCCGGATCGCCCATCGGTTCGACGTAAGCGCCAAGGGTAGCAGCGTCAGGAATCCTGCCATGCCCACAGTTATATATGGCCTCTTCACGATATCCTCCCAGATCAAGGCAGGCACTTGCACATCGATCAAGAGCCACACAGCCAAATGAAGGGCCACATAGTAGAAGCTCAGGAGTCCCAAGGCGCGACGGAACTTCAGCGCATTTACACCGATGAAGCGCCGTAAGGGCGTTACAGCGAGAGACGCGAACAAGAACTGTAGCGCCAATAGCCCAAGTTCCTGCTCCAATGCCTTGATCGGCTCCGGCCCCAAGCCTCCCGTGAGCGCCAGATAGAAGAACCACGGTCCACCCATTGCCCCTACTATATAGAGAGGCCACGAAGGGAGGCGCCGAAGGGCGCTATTGATCCGGTCAACCAGCATCAGAAGTTGGCTTTAAGATCCATGCCGGAATAGAGCCCAGCCACTTCTTCGGCATAACCGTTGAACATCAGCGTCTCCTGCTTCTTGGCAAACAGCCCCTCGCCCACTTTCCTCTCATAAGCCTGACTCCAGCGCGGATGGCTCACCTCCGGGTTCACATTACTATAGAAGCCGTACTCGCTGGCCTGCGCCTTGTTCCACGAAGTCGGCGGCTGCGTGTCGGTCAGCGTGATCCGCACGATCGACTTGATCGATTTGAACCCGTATTTCCATGGCACCACCAATCGCATTGGCGCGCCGTTCTGGTTCGGGATGTCTTTCCCGTAAATGCCCGTCGCGAGGATGGTCAGCGGATGCATCGCCTCATCCAGTCGCAGCCCCTCCACATAAGGCCACTCCAGCACGGGATACCGCACACCCGGCATCTCTTCCGGCCTGAGCAGCGTTTCGAACGCCACATATTTCGCGCCCGACTGCACCCCTGCCATCTCCAACAGATCCGCTAGCTCGAAACCGTTCCAAGGAATCACCATCGACCACGCTTCTACACAGCGGAAGCGATAGATCCTCTCTTCCACGGTCATCTTCGAGAGGATGTCTTCCAGCGCATAGTCTCCAGGCCGATCCACCAACCCGTCGATCTTCACGGTCCATGGCTTCACGGTCAGCTGGCCTGCATACCGCGCCGGATCGTCCTTGTCGGTGCCGAACTCATAGAAGTTGTTGTAAGCCGTGATCTCTTCCCAGCGGTTCGGCTCCAGGGTTTCCGCCTTGGCCGCCTTAGGCAGGGCGGTCAGCAATCCAGCCCCCGCCATCCCGCCGATCAACGCGCGGCGGTTCAGCCAAAGAGCCTCCGGTGTCACATCCTTATCCGTCAGCCTGTTCTTCCAGCGGTGCGCCATACGACATCCTCCATCTCGTCCCGCTAGTTCTAGATCGCGCGGTCCCATTCCCCAAACCAACTTCGCTCACAGTCG
>RFUP01000493.1 GCA_009922885.1 Paracoccaceae bacterium | reverse complement strand
GGATCTGCGCGCCAAGCCCGTATTGCCGCAGCGTCTGCGGGCTCACCTCATGGGGTTCGGTCAGCTTCATCTGCGTATCACGCAGAAGCACCGCCACACCCCGCCCCTCTTCGGCGATCTGCTGCATCGAATTGGTGAACTCAAACGCCCGCCCCTTCGGCCCGAGGCCTGCGAAATCCTTCAGCGGGTCCAGCGCATGCATCCGCACCAGCACCGCGTCTTCGCCCGAAATATCGCCCTTGATCAGCACAAGGTGCTCCGCGCCCATCGTCTCGTCGGTATAGACCTTGAGCGTCCATTCCCCACCAAACTCCGAGGTCACGCTCTCTTCGCGCGCCACTTTCACCAGATTGTCGTGGCGGCGGCGGTAGGCGATCAGGTCGGAAATCGTGCCGATCTTCAGCCCGTGTTTCTGAGCGAACGAAATCAGGTCCGGCAACCGCGCCATGGACCCGTCTTCATTCATGATCTCGCAGATCACGCCCGAGGGGTTCAGCCCCGCCAAGCGCGACACATCCACGGCAGCTTCCGTATGGCCTGCGCGCACCAGAACGCCACCGTCGCGGGCGCGGAGCGGGAACACATGCCCCGGCGTCGCGATATCGGCCGGGCCTTTGGAGGCATCGATTGCCGTCGCAATCGTCAAAGCGCGGTCATGCGCCGAGATCCCCGTCGAAACCCCTTCCCGCGCCTCGATAGACACGGTGAAGGCCGTCTCATGCCGCGAGGAGTTGTAAGAGGCCATCAACGGCAGCCCCAGCTGCTCCACCCGCTTCGAGGTCATCGACAAACAAATCAGCCCACGCCCGTGCATCGCCATGAAGTTGATCGCCGCAGGCGTCGCCATCTGCGCCGGAATCACCAGATCGCCTTCGTTCTCGCGGTCCTCATGGTCCACCAGAATGAACATCCGCCCATTGCGGGCATCTTCGATGATATCCTCGATCGAAGAAATCGCATCGGAATAGCTGCCCTCAACGGGGCCGGGCTTTTCATAGGGCAGAGTGTCGGACATGGGAGTTCCTCAGTGCATCGCCCCCGCGAGATAGCGCAAGCACGCGCGCAAGGCCAGAGCAACGCCGCGGCGCATCTTCACGCACTGGGATAGGGACGGCCTGCGCAAACGCACAGGCCTCCGAAAGCCGTTACTCCGAGAACTGCCAGAGCGCCGGCAGGAACTCGTAGGTTTCCCCCGCCTTCAACACATGCCCCACCCCGGGGAACGGGAAGTGATAGCCCAGCACCGCGATCCTGTCCGCCGCCGCCATATCCAAGAGCCGCTTCCGCGTCGCCACGGTCTGCGCGCCATCGCTGTCGAACCCGTTGAACCACCCCGGTTGCGCGAAATTCAGCACCGCATGGCTCATCGAATCGCCCAGTGCCATCACCTGCTTGCCATCCGACTCCACCACGAGGCTCATATGCCCCGGCGTATGCCCCGGCGTTGCGATCATCCGCAGCCCCGGTGCCACCTCATGCCCATCCTCGGCCATGGTCCATTCCACACCCGCGTTGATCGAATTGACCGCCCCCAGCACGAATTGCTGCTCTTCCGGTGCCACCTGGTTCACCAGATCGTCCTGCATCCAATGCGCATGCTCGGCCGCCCCGATGATATATTCCGCCTGCGACAGGATCGGCTCGTCGAACTCGTCCCGCAGTCCCCAGATATGATCGGGATGCGCGTGCGTGATCACCACATGCGTAATCTCGTCCGGATTGATCCCCGCCGCCTCCATATTGGCCAGAAGCCGCCCCGCCGTCGGCAACCAGCGCGTGCCCGACCCCACATCCACCAGCACCTTCGCCTCCCCCAACTCCACATACATGTGGAGTTGGGGGAGGCGAAGGTGCTGGTGGATGTGGGGT
>RFUP01000492.1 GCA_009922885.1 Paracoccaceae bacterium | reverse complement strand
CCCGGAAACATACTGCCCCCGAGCCCTCAATCCTTTAGAAAAACGCCTGAAGGCCCGTTTGCGCCCGGCCAAGGATCAGCGCGTGCACGTCATGCGCCCCTTCATAGGTATTCACCGTTTCGAGGTTCACCATGTGGCGGATCACACCGAACTCCAAGCTAATGCCGTTGCCGCCGTGCATGTCCCGAGACATCCGAGCAATATCAAGGGCTTTGCCGCAGTTGTTGCGCTTGACGATCGAAATCATCTCCGGCGCTGCACGGCCCTCGTCCATCAAACGCCCCACACGCAGCGAGGCCTGCAGCCCCAGCGTGATCTCGGTCTGCATATCCGCCAGCTTCTTCTGGTAAAGCTGCGTCTGTGCCAACGGGCGGCGGAACTGGTGGCGATCCAAGCCATACTGGCGCGCGGCATGCCAGCAGAACTCGGCCGCGCCCATAGCGCCCCACGAAATGCCATAACGCGCCCGGTTCAAGCAGCCGAACGGCCCCTTGAGGCCTTCCACGAACGGCAGAAGCGCGTCTTCGCCCACGTCCACGCCATCCATCACAATCTCGCCCGTGATCGAGGCGCGCAGGCTCATCTTGTTCTCGATTTTCGGTGCCGAAAGCCCCTTCATGCCCTTTTCCAGCACAAAACCGCGGATCTTCCCGCCATGCGCTTCCGACTTGGCCCAAACCACGAACACATCCGCGATTGGCGCGTTGGAAATCCACATCTTCGAGCCGGAAAGCTTATACCCCGTCGCGGTTTTCACAGCCCGCGTCTTCATGCCAGCCGGGTCCGAGCCTGCATCAGGTTCCGTCAGGCCAAAGCAGCCGATCCACTCACCCGAGGCCAGTTTCGGCAGATACTTCTTGCGCTGCGCTTCCGACCCATAGGCATAGATCGGGTACATCACGAGCGAGGATTGCACCGACATCATCGAGCGATAGCCCGAATCCACCCGCTCCACTTCCCGCGCCACAAGCCCGTAAGTCACATAGCTGCCGCCCAAACCGCCGTATTCCTCGGGGATCGTGGTGCCCAGAAGCCCCATCTCGCCCATCTCGCGGAAGATCGCCGGATCGGTTTTTTCATGCGCGAAGGCTTCCTTAATGCGCGGCATCAGCTTCTCGTCGCAATAGGCCTTGGCGGAATCGCGGATCATCCGCTCGTCTTCGCTCAGCTGGTCTTCCAGATAGAACGGGTCAGCCCAGTTGAAGCTGCTCAGATCAGGCTGTTCCTTGGCTTTCAGAACGCGGGTTTCCTCGGTCATGGTATCCTCCGGCATGACGGAATTTCGTGCTGTTTAGCAGCAACTCGCGTCAAAATACCTTGTGTTTTCGCGCAGGTCCAACGAAGGATTGGCAATAGAGTATGAGAAAATGGAATGCTAATGCCCCTGCCCTCGCGCCGCTTCCTGCCCTCCACCACAGCACTTTCCGCGCTCGAAGCGATTGACCGTTTGGGCTCCGCCACCGCCGCAGCCGAAGAACTGTCGCTCTCGCAATCCGCGGTCTCGAAGCAACTCCTCTCGCTCGAAGAAACATTGGGCGTCACGCTCGCCACCCGCGAAGGCAACCGCCTGCGCCTTACGCCCGCCGCCTCCGCCTATGCCGCCGAGATCCGCGAGGCGCTGGCGCGGATCGGCCAAGCCTCCATGCGCCTCACCGTGAACCCCTCCGGCGGCAGCCTCTCGCTTGCTATCCTGCCCACCTTCGGGATGCGCTGGCTCATGCCCCGCCTGCCGCGCTTCGCCGAGGCCCATCCCGAGATCACCATCCACATGGGCACCCGCCTTAAGCGCTTCAATTTCGTCACGGAAGGCTTTGATGCAGCTATACATTATGGGATTCCGGATTGGCCCGGATGCAACCACCTCAAACTCCGCGCCGAAACCG
>RFUP01000491.1 GCA_009922885.1 Paracoccaceae bacterium | reverse complement strand
CCGTCATAGCCCGTCAGCCACGCCATGTTGGAAGGGTCCGTCACAAAAATCGCATCCAGCCCCCGCGCCGCCATTTCCGCGCGGGTTTTCTTCAGACGTTCAGCATATTCGGCAGGGGAAAAGGGCAGTTCCGGCATGGGTCCTCCACGGTTTGCCCGATCCTAACCATCCCGCGCGCACTATTTCTGCAATTCCATCACTCATACGCATTTTTACTGCACACAATTATCGAATTTCGGGTAAATTCCCCGACATGGACCAGATCGACCGTAAAATCCTGCACCACGTGCAAGCCAACAACCAACTCACCCACGCCGAATTGTCGGACCTCGTGGGCCTCTCCCCCACTTCCGTGCAGCGCCGCCTCGCCAAACTGCGCGAGAACCGCATCATCACTGCCGACATTTCCGTCGTCGATCCTGCCGCCGCAGGCCGACCGCTACAAATGCTCGTTTCCGTCGAACTGGCCCGCGAACGCGCCGATATCATCGACCGCTTCAAACGCTCCGTCCGCACCTGCCCCGAAGTCATGAGCGCCTATTACGTGACCGGAGAAACCGACTTTCTCCTTATCGTCAGCGCCCGCGACATGGCCGATTACGAGGCCTTCACCCGCAAATTCTTCTACAACAACCCAGACATCAAAGGTTTCAAGACCTCCGTCGTCATGGATCGCATCAAAGCCGGGTTCGGCCTGCCGATGGATTAACCCTCAGGCGTGATCGGCAGCGCAAAGCCCGCCTTCACCCGATCCATCACCGCGCTCGTCTTGAAACGCTGCACGTTTTCCTCGTCGAAAAAATGCCGCCGCGTGAAGGCTTCATAATCCGCCATATCCCGCGCCGAGAGGATCAGCACGAAATCCGCAGCGCCCGTTACGTAATAACATTGCATCACTTCCGGCGCATCCTGCATCCGCAGCTTGAAACGATCCAGATCCGCTTTCCGCTCCTGATGCAGCGACACCTCCACGATCAGCAACAGCCCGCGCCCCATCTTCGCCGGATCAAGGATCGCCACCTCCGCTTCGATCACCCCAGAAGCCCGCAACCGCGCCAGTCGCTTCCGGCAGGCATCCGGCGAAAGCCCCACGGTTTCGGAAAGCGCTTCCGCCGTGATCCGCGCATTTCGCTGCAATTCTGTCAGTATCTGAGCATCAAACTTGTCCATTCCTGCACTAGGCGCAGTTCCGGCCCGAACGGAAAGCAAAATCCGCTCTCAGGCCGAAAAAACTCCTCCTGACCCGCATATTGACGGAATTCCGGACGAAAACCCCGCAAGAATTCCGCCCTCCCGCGCCTTTCATCGCCTATTGTCGCCGCAAAACCAGCGAGGCCTGCGATGAAAGAAATGATCTCCAACCCGTGGCGTGGCCGTGGCCTGCCCAATGGCACCCTCCGCCCCTTGGCAGGTGCCAGCGCCGTCACCGCGCTTCTCTCCCGCTGCCCCGCTCATGCCGCCACGCCACTCCGCTCCCTGCCGAGCCTCGCGCAGGACTGCGGCATTGCCGAGCTTTGGGTCAAAGACGAACGCGCCCGCATGGGCCTTGGCAGCTTCAAGGCCCTCGGTGCCGCGCACGCCATCGCCCGCGAAGCCGTCGCCACAGGTGCCCCTGACCTCTCCATCGCTCTCAAAGGCCGCACCTTTGTTACGGCCAGCGCCGGAAACCACGGGCTTTCCGTGGCCGCAGGGGCCAAACTCTTCGGCGCGAAGGCCATGATCTTCCTGTCGGAAACCGTGCCGGAAGCCTTCAGCGAACGCCTCCGCGCCAAAGGGGCCGAAGTGGTCCGCGCAGGGGCCGATTACGAAGCCAGCATGCAAGCCGCCGCCGCCACTGCCGCCGCGCAAGGCCTCACCCTGCTTTCTGACAGCACTTGGCCCGGCTACAC
>RFUP01000050.1 GCA_009922885.1 Paracoccaceae bacterium | reverse complement strand
GCCCAAAGCGCCCGAGCAGAAAATAAGATCACCAATACGCGTGGCGGGCACCAACGGGACTCTCGAACCGTTTGGCAAGACGGGCGGTTGACCGATAGCTGTCACTGGCAATTGGGGTTCCTTTCAAGCGAACGGGTTTTCGACTTTGGGCCAGAAATTCCCGTCGCGTTTGGTGAAGGGAATGATCGTCATGTCCGGTGTGACCGCGCCGGGTGAGCGGACATGGATCACTTGAGAGCTTATCTTGGCGAAGTTCTGGTAGAAATGGTTGGTCGATTTCGGAATGACGGCGCGCATCTGGGTGATGTCGATCCCGAGATCGGTATAGACCGAGGGTGAGAAGTTCTGCGTGCGCAACGATGATACCACCAAGTGCACCCCATCCGCATCCAGCCAGACGCCAGTGCCAAGGGGCATTTCGGTTTCGCCCAGCATTTGGGTCATGTTTTCGCGGATCGCTCGGACGGTGACGTCAAGATCGACGGTTTGACCTGAATCGGCGCATATTTTGCCACCCAGCCGGACACGCATACGCGCGCCTTCGCCTGCGTCTTGACACATGGCGACCAGGACCGGATCCCAGAAGATGCCGTGAGCCACGTCCTTCATGCCGCGTTTTAGGATTTCCTGAAGGAAATAGGTGGAATCCGCAGGGGCACCTCCGCCTGCATTGTCGCCCATGTCAGCCAGGGTAATCACCATTTCGTTGGCGGCCTCGACACGGTCGAGTGCTGTGGAAATATCGGGGTAATTCATCCGCAACCCGTCACGGATATCCCACAGCTTTTGGGCAAAGGCCTTGGCTGTCTCTTCGGCTTTGGTGGCATCGCCATCGGCAATCACCAAGGTCTTGGCACCGACATCGGCCACATCCGCCCAAGGGAAGCCATGTGTCAGAGAGACCGAGAGAATCTTGCCTTTGCCTTCGGCATCTTTCATGGCCTGCACAAAGGACATGGCCGGTTCTTTCATCGTTTCAATGATAGTCAGCATGCGGCAGTCATGCATGCGCATGACGGGCTTGGTTTTGCCCATCGCGGCATCGGCGGCCATGGTAAACAATTCGCGCGCCCGCTCGGGGGCGTCGACGTGCGGGTATTCCTTGTAGTTGACGATCAGCGTCGCGTTATCGAGCATGGCCTGGCTCAGGTGGTTATGGGGGTCCAGTTCCAGACCGATGACGCGATCCGTCCCCATTATCGCGCGGGCGCGAGAAATCATATCGCCTTCACAATCGTCATAGCCATCGGCGACCATGGCCCCGTGCATCGACATCAACAGCACGTCGGGTTGGTGGGTCTTGATATCCTGCAGGATATCGTCCCGAAACGTCTCATAGACGACGCGGACCGTGGTGCCCGCGGGCTGGGCGGCGGCAGATAGGCTTTCGATCACCTCCCACCCGAGGTCCTCGGCCATGCGCCGCCATTCGTGCAAGGGGGCTGTGAAAAGATTGCCAGGTCTTCGCGTGGCCTCACGCGTCAGACAGGCTGCCTGAAACGCGTTGCGACCGGTAGGCATGGGCGAAAAGGTATTGGTTTCGGTCGCAAGGCAAGCGATCAAGAGTTTCATCCTGCGGCTCCTCAACTGGCAGTGTCAGCAAACGGATTTTCAACGCGCGGCCAATAATCCGGTGCGCGCCGGGTATAGGGGATGGCGGCAAAATCGGCCGTTAACGTGCCGGGGCTGGCGATATGGATCACTTCCGAGGCAATCGGCGCGAAACCTGCGTAGAAGTGGTTCGACGATTTGACGACGATGGCTCGCATCGCGGCAAGGTCTATCCCGAGATCGGTGAAAAGCGACGGGTGCAGGCATTGTGTGCGGCTGTTGTTGATCACCAGATGCACGCCGTTTGCGTCCAACCAGACACCGGTTCCGAAGGGAGAAGGCAGATCGCCGAATTTCTGCACCATGTCGTGGCGGATCGCGCGCACTGTCACGTCGAGATCGACTGCCTCTCCTGATGTAACCGAGCGTTTGCCGCCCAAGCGCACGCGCATTCTCGCGCCCACACCCGCATCGCAGCACATATCGACAAGCACCGGATCCCAATAGACGGCCAGCGCCACGTCTTTCATGCCACGCGCCAGAACCTCTTGGAGCACAAAGGTGCTATCGGATGGCGCACCACCGCCCGCATTGTCGCCGGTATCGGCCAGAACAACGGGAAACTCCGTAGCGGCCTCGGCTCGGTCGAGTGCCGTGGGAATGTCAGGCCAATTGATCCTGAGAGCCTCTCGGCTGTCCCAGAGGCGCTTTCCGAACTGTTCGGCTGCGGCCTGTGCAAGATCCGCGTTGCCATCGGCGATGGCGAGCATCCGTGTGCCCGTATCGGCGGTGTCGCCATAGGGAAAGCCATGGGCAAGCGACAGCGACAGTATCCCGTTCTGCCCTTCGGCGGCCAGCATATCATCGACAAAGACGCGCATCACGGCGCCTTGGGTGGGATACATCGACACCATCCGGCAATCGAAATCCCGCATCACGGGTTTAGTCAGCCCTTCGGCCGCATCTGCGGTCAGTTGAAACAGATCATGCGCGCGCGCGGCAACGTCTGTATGAGGGTATTCCTTGAAGCAGACGATGAGGGTTGCTGCTTCGAGCATCAGCGGCGTCAGGTGGCAATGCGGGTCGATTTCCAAGGAGATGATCGCCTCGCGCCCCAGTATCTCGCGAATGCGCGCCATGAGATCGCCTTCGCAATCGTCATAGCCGTCAGCGACCATCGCCCCATGCATCGACAACATAACGATATCAGGCCGCTCACGCGCCACATCTGCGAGGATGATGTCGCGGCATTCTTCGAAAATCTCGCGGGAAACCATTCCAGCTGGCTGCGCCCATGCCCCAAGACTGTCGATGCAGGTCCAGCTTTTTGCCGCCGCCTTCTCGCGCCAGATTTGGAGGGGCGTTGTGCAAGGGACGGGCGGAACGGACAGGGCTTTGCGCGCAAACAGTTTGGCCTCGAACGCCTTACGGCCAACGGGCAGCACAGAAAATGTGTTGGTTTCATTGAAGATGCAGGCGAGGAGGGCCTTCATGTCTTGTGTTCCGCAGTCAGGGCCATGCCCAGATGCGCCACAGCATGCAGCAAGATCAGGCCGAACCCCAAGGGCACGGCCATCGCAAAAACCGACATTGGCAGATCGACCGTTTCGGCCATCTGCTTGGCGTTGCGTGCGATGTAGCCCGATGCGGCGCGGCCATTCAGGCCGAAGATGCTGAACCACAGGATCGGCGTGATGAAAATGATCGCTCCGGCTGCTCGGACCGAGGCGAAAAGCTTGCCCACCCCGCCTTGGCGAGCGCGGGCTTCAGGGAAGAGAGACGGATCTACATGTGCCCGAAACGCGCAGGAGGCCCCCAGAAGCCCGGCCCAGACCATGGTGAACCTTGCCAGTTCTTCGGTCCAGGCCGGGGGCTGATCAAGAAGGTAACGTGCGGCGGCCTGCCAGCCAGCCAGAAACACCAGAGCCGCCACTGCCAGCACCGCCCCCGAAAGAGCGATGCGGTCTGCAAAAGCCGATATCCTGTCCAGCCAGCGGATCGCCGCACGCATTGTCTTATTCCTTGATGGCCGCTTGCCATGCAGCAAGCGCGCCTTCAGGCAGCGGAACCATGTTGTGCAGTGGCTGGCTGAGCTCCTTGAACTCGTTCCAGGCTTCGGGGGTCAACTCGGTGACCTCGATGCCGGCCTCGCGCAGTTTGTCGAGTTCAGCCGACCGCGTGGCAAGCCAATCACGGTTGGCCTTGGTGGCTGCCGCCGCTGCGTCCATCACAACCTTCTGCTGGTCCGCCGAGAGACCCTGATACCAGTCTTCGGACACGATCACTGTACGGCTTCCGAGGCCGACGTTGGCATTGGTGAAATACTTGATGAACCCAGTGTGGCCGAACATGATCGGCACCATCGGCGGATTAAGATAGCCATCCGCGATACCAGTTTGCAAGGCATTCGGGACCTCGTCCCACGCTACGATCGTGCCGTTGGTTCCCCAGAGTTTGTAAACGCCGATCTGGTTTTCATCCAGCGCACGCATGCGCAGGTCGGCCATATCCGCCGCCTTATGAATGGGTTTTTTGGTGTTGAAGATACCCGCGGCCGAGCCCAGCGCGGCCAAACCGATCACGCGCACGCCTTGCGTCGTCGTGCCAGCGTTGATCTTGTCGAGCATGCCGCCATTCAGGCCGCGATCCGCCGCTGCCCAGTTGGGAAAGAGATAGGGCAGAGTGAGCGGAATGATGTGGCCATCAAGCTGACCCACGGCCTTGGTATCCGACAACGAAACTTCCAACAGGCCCTGTTGAACCTGATCCAGTTTCTCGGCCTCTGCACCCAATGCACCGCGCTCGAACTCTTCGGCGGTCATGCCATTGGCGTTGAGGTATTCGGAGAACGTATGCGCCCAGACATAGGAACCCGAGTTTTCCAGATCTTTCGCGGAGTCGAGCGCGATCTTGACGGTCTGTGCTGCCAGCGGGGTTGCGAGGGACAGTGCAACAGCAATGCTGACCGCCCCCAGATTTTTGATGAACTTCATTGTGTTTCCTCCTCTGTTTGGCCTGTTTCAGGACCTCTTTAGTTCCAAAGCCCCATGGCACGGGGCAGCATAAGGGTGATCTCGGGCACGAAGACCAAGACGCCCAAAACGAGAATTTGCAGCAAGACGAACGGGATTACAGCGCGCGCCAGAGCCCAGTAGTTCAGGCCGGTCACGGTCGAGACGATCAGAAGGCAGCCACCCATGGGGGGTGAGACGAGGCCGATTGTCAGGTTGAAGCAGATGACGATCCCGAGGTGGACGGGGTCAGCGCCCTGCGCAAGCGCAACCGGGGCCAGCAAGGGCACCAACAGCGCGAGTGCCATAGGAATGTCGAGAAACATACCTGCCAGAATGAACAGGAGGTTCATCGCCAGCATGAAGCTGACCGGGCCGAGCCCAAGATCGGTGATCAGCGCGGAAATGGCCTGCGGCACCCGTTCGAGCGAGGCCAGATGCCCGAAGGCCGCAATCGCGCTCAGAACCACGAAAATCGAGCCCGTCAACATCGCCGTGCGGCGGATGCTTTCGAATATTGCGGCGCGATCAAGGCCTTCGTAGAAAAACGCCGCCACCCCAGCAACCAGAACGGCAACGGCAGCGGCTTCGGTGGGTGTCATCCAGCCAAAAACGATGCCGCCGACGATGATTACTGGCAGCGAGAGGGCAGGCAATGCGCGCACAATAGCGGGCAGGACGGGCGGTGCCTCACCTTTTTCGATGCGCGGATGATTATCGCGCACGGCGTAGTAGGCATTGAGCGCAAAGAGCGCGGAGGCCAGCAAAAGGCCCGGCAAGATCCCGGCAACGAAAAGCGCCGCGACCGAGGTTTGCATGATGGCGCCGTAAAAAATCAGGATGATCGAGGGCGGCACGATCGGGCCGATGATAGACGACGCTGCGGTGATCGCCCCTGCATAGAGCTTTGTGTAGCCGCGCTGCTCCATCGCAGGCACTAGCGTGTTCGATAGCGAGGCTGCATCCGCGATAGCCGACCCCGAGATGCCCGCGAAAAACACCGATGTCATGATGTTCACATGGCCGAGGCCGCCACGGACGCGTCCAACGATGGCCATCGACAGATCAATCAGCGCTTTGGTCACTCCGCCACGGTTCATCAACTCGCCCGCGAGAATGAAGAGCGGCATCGAGAGGAGAGCAAACACGCTGATCTGTGAGAAGACCTTTTGCGGCAGGATCGCTAGATACCGTTCGTTTTCCGTCAGAATGAATGACACAACCGCAGCGCCACCCACCACATAGGCCAGCCCTAGGCCCGACGCCAAAAGTAGGGCCAGAAGGAGGGGCACGATCCACATCATTGGCCAATCCCCAGACGGCCCGGGCGGATGCTGGCCGGATCGAGGCTTTCCGCAATGATGTGGGCGGGCACTGCCTCGCCGCGCAATTCAGCGGCAGCATATTGCGCAATGCCGGGGGCCGATTGGATGCCATAGCCGCCCTGACCAGCGAGCCAGTAAAAGCCTTTGGCCTTTTGCGAGAAGCCGACAACGGGCGCCTTGTCCGCCACAAAGCTACGCAGGCCCGCCCAAGGGCGTTCGACGCGCTTTACAGAGACTTCGAACGCACGCTCGATACGATCCACGCAGATCGCGATGTCCATTTCATCGGGCTGCACGTCGCAGGGCGGCTCAGGATCTTCGTTCGCAGGCGAAATCAATAGCTTGCCCGCGTCAGGCTTGAGGTAGAACTGTTCTTCCACATCGATCGTGAGCGGCACCCCCCGAAGGTCGGCGCCAGCCGGGGCGTCGATCATCAGGGCGGTGCGCCGTTTGGGTGTGAGGCCTATGCGTTCAGCGCCCGCCATCTGGCCCAGTTCATCCGCCCACGCGCCAGCAGCGTTAACGACGATGTTGGCGGTAAGGGAGCCATGCGGTGTTTCGATGATCCAGACTGCACCGTCCCACATGAGGCCCATGACGGGGGCACGCGTTTTCAAGACACCGCCATTGGTCTTGAACATGCGCAGATATCCATGGTGCAAGGAGGCCACATCGATCTCGGAGGTGCCCGTATCCCAGAGGGCCGCCATGGCGTAGCCGTCGCGCAGCAAGGGCAGCCTCTCTTTCAATGCGGCCCCCTCCACGCGACTAACGGTCGAGGCATCGGCCACTTCCCGCGCCATCGTTTCGAGATGCTCCATCTGGTCTTCCCGGGCCACGAAAGCGGCATCGATGCGTGACAGCAGAGGCCCTGTGCAAAATCCCTGCGGCGGGTTGTTGAAAAAGGGCAAAGCGGCGCGCGTGAGAGCACGAATGGGCGATGGGCCATAGATCGGAGAGTAGACCGCTGCCGAGCGGCCGGTGGTGTGATAGCCCGGCTGGTCTTCCTGCTCGAGAAGCACGGTCCGGACACCCGAAGCCGACAGCTCTGCCGCCAGCGAGGCTCCGGCGATACCCGCGCCGATAACGGCGATTTCGTAGGCAGGGTTCACACCAGACAACGCAGAGACTCCAGAAAAACGGATTCGATTTGCTTATTTGGCCTCAAGGCTACATAGTTTTCCAATCGGAAAACAAGAAAAATTTTCCAATAGGAAAACGCATGCAGAAATTGATTGAGGTTCTCGAACCCAAAGCCGTCACCTCCGAGAGCGATTTGGGGGCCCGTGTGCGCGACATCCGGAAGTCACGCGGGTGGACACTCAAAGAGGTTGCCACGCGGACAGGCTTGGCGATTTCTACGATCTCCAAAATGGAACGCGGCGAAATTTCCCTGACATATGATCGCTTTATGCGCCTCGCGCAGGGGCTTGGCATGGATGTGGGGGAACTGTTCGATGCGACTGCGGAGGGTTTCACCGCCGGAACGGTTTCCGTCACCCGTTCAGGAGATGCGCCTCTGCATCGATCTGACACTTACGACTACGACATGCTGGCCTCGGACGTAAGTGGCAAGCACATGGTCCCCATGATCGGGCGCATCAAGGCGCATAGCTTCGCGAAGTTCGAGGATTACATTTCGCATCCAGGTGAAGAGTTCATCTTTGTGCTGGAGGGTGAGATTACCGTCCACCTGAAGGGCAGAACGCCGATTCCTCTGGCCAAGGGCGATAGCATCTACTTCGACAGTGGCATCGGGCACGCATATGTGTCGGGGTCGGACGAGGATGCAATGGTGCTCGGCGTTTGCTGGAAACCGGGATAAGGCTGAAATGAAGGCCTTCGTCCAAATGGAGCATCTTGCATGCACGCTGGACCAGTTGCGCCTGATGGGCGGGGCCATTCAGAATCTATCACGGGCTTCGATGATCAAGGAGGTGCTTCGGGGGGAAAGAAATGCCCTGGTCCCCTTTACCCTTTGCGCCGAGACCATGGAAGAGGCGGCTTCCCTTCTTGATCGGTCGGATTTCGGGATTCTTGTGGCAAAGAAGCGTATCGAGCTGGGCTATGGGCATGAAATCATTGCGTTCGCACAATCTTGCCGCACGCTGGAAGATGCGCTGCGCGGGATCACAAACAGTCTTCGCGCCAGAACGAAGGGGTTGAGTTACAGGCTGGACGTATACGGCGACACGGCAGGGATCGTGCGCGCGACCCCTCCCGAGTTTGCGGGCCGATACCCGCAAGCGTCTTTGGCTTGGGCTATGACACTGATCAGCACCTTCCGGCGCATTACAGGGAATACATGGTCGCCGGACGTGTTTACTCTTATCGGCAAGCGCTTGAATAATGTGCCAGGTATCGAGCGCCAGCTCGGGTGCCGTTTGCAATTCGATGCCGAGGTGGAAGGGGTCTTTTTTGATTCACGCCACCTGGCCATCGTGCTTCCGGCTTGGGACAATCTTTTGAACGGGCTGCTCAAAGAATACCTCGAGTCGAAATACCATGCCGACGATCAGGATTTTATCAGCACCGTCACGGCCCAGATCGGGAGCTGCCTTTCCAGTGGGCGGTGCCACATCGGATATGTCTCGGCCCAGTTTGGCATGAAGACCAGAACCTTCCAGCTGAAGCTGAAGGAAAATGGAACGTCCTTTTCGGAGTTGCTGTCAAAGGCGCGCTTCGAACAGGCTGAGACGCTGCTGAAGCAAAGCGATATCTCGATGACAGAGATTGCGCTGCGGCTTGGATACAAGGAACTGAGTGCGTTCTCACGCGCGTTCAAGACGAGCTATGGCGTGTCGCCCAGCGAGTGGCGTTCCTGACATCACCCTAGATGTGCAGCGCTGAGCGCGCTTGCGCAAAATGTCAAATCCATTGCGCATAATGTTAAATCGAAATGGGGAGATCCTGTCAGTTGTAGCGCCAAGGCAAGCAATGCCTGTCTCGGCCATCCAGATAGAAGTCTACAATCGACATGAGTTCTCCATTCAACTTCGACGCCATCGTGCTTTCCAGCGCTTTCGATCCCTTGAGGCAGGAAGTACGCGATTTTATTCGGCCCTATCGGGACAACTGGTCAGGCTGGAAGATCGCCCACTCCTGGGGTGGTTTCGACAAGGAGTTCTCAAGAGCGGTCGGAGCCAAAGGCTGGATCGGCATGACCTGGCCGAAGCGGTATGGCGGCGCGGAAAGAACGCAAATCGAGCGGTATGTGGTGGTCGAGGAACTAATCGCTGCGGGAGCGCCGCTCTCTGCGCATTGGGTCGGAGACCGCCAGACCGGCCCTTTGCTGATGCGTTACGGGAGCGAAGACCTCAGACGGTCATTGATGCCCCAAATTGCCAGCGGCGAACTGACGTTCTGTATCGGGTTGAGCGAGCCAAATTCCGGCTCCGATCTCGCCTCGGTGCGCGCGCGTGCGGAAAAGGTTGATGGCGGCTACCGTTTGAATGGCCAGAAAATCTGGACCAGCGGCGCGCATGTCAGCGATTTCATGATCGGCCTCTTCAGGTCGGGGGCGGACAAAGATGCACCGAAACATGTGGGGCTGTCGCAATTCCTGATCGACATGCGTTCGAGTGGAATAACGATCCGGCCCATTGCCGATCTGACGGGCGAAAGCCATTTCAACGAAGTATATTTCGACAATGTGTTCGTGCCCGACGCGCACTTGATCGGTGAAGAAGGGAACGCCTGGAAGCAGGTTGTCTCGGAGCTTGCATTCGAGCGAAGCCAGCCGGACCGCTTCCTGAGCTGCTTTGTTCTTCTGCCGTTGTTGATCGACCAACTCGATGAGCCGGATCGTTTGGCAAAGCGACGCGTTGGTGAGAGTGTCGCGGACCTTGTTGTCTTGCGCGAAATGTCGCTCTCCATTCTCGGCCAGCTCAACGCGGGGAAGCTGCCCGCCCAAGAGGCGGCTCTCGTGAAGGACTTGGGAAATTCCTACGAGCAGAAACAGCCAGCGCTTATCCGTGAGCTAATGGATTCCGCCCCCGACATCCGGCCGTCGAACCCCCTCAGCGATGCACTCGGATACGCGACGCAGAGCGTGCCGAGCTACTCGCTGCGCGGTGGCACGCGCGAAATCCTGCGGGGGATAATTGCAAAGGGGCTGGGACTGAAATGAGCAACGAAAACGATATCGCGGGGCTGATCTCCGAGCAGTTGGACCGGCTACTTTCTTCGCAAGTGAGCGCCGAGAAACGCAAGGCGGTCGAAGCGGGCCAGTTTGATACCCAGCTCTGGAGCGAATGTGAAGCGCTCGGGCTGACAACGGCGTTGGTTCCAGACAGCTTGGGCGGGAATGGTTTGAGCTGGGCCGATATTGGCCCCTGCCTTCGGGTGATTGGAAAACATGCAGCACCGGTCCCTCTCGGTGAATCCCTCATCGCGAATTGCCTGTTGAGTCGTGCAGGTCTGGAGGTGGTCGAAGGGCCCGTTGCCACTGGCTTTGATCCGGTCGCACTGGATGCGGAGGGGTTGGTGCACGGGGCGGTGAAGGGGGTCGTTTGGGCGCCTGTTTCGCCACATGTCTTGCTGCTCGCTGACCGGGACGGGCAGCGTCATCTGTGCTTGATGCGCACAGAGGACTTGGGCCTGACCCCGCTCAAAACGCTCTCGCGTGAGCCGGCTGCCGATGTTCTGTGCAGCGGGATCAAACCTGTTGCGAG
>RFUP01000490.1 GCA_009922885.1 Paracoccaceae bacterium | reverse complement strand
CGTTGTCGGTTCGGATGGTCGCGTTGATCGCGGAACATCCGGCGGCGCGGGCGGCCTTTTTCGTGGCGTCGAAAAGCGCGGTGCCGATGCCGTGGCCGTGGGCGCGGACGTCGACGAAGGTGGCGATGTCGAGCATGCTTTGGGGCAGATCGGGATGGCGGTGCACCCATTGGAAGCCCTGCACGGCGCCTTGTTCGTTTTCGGCCAGATGCCAAATGGAATCCGGTTCGGCCATCCATTGCCGCAGATCCCCGGCGGTGACGGGGCGGGTCATGGCGGTGGTGCCGCCGATGCGGATGATCTCGTTTAGAAGCGAAGCCATCGCGGCGGCGTCAAAGGGTTTGGCTGGGCGGGTGTGGATCATAGCGCGGCCAAGAGGGCGGCGTGGCGCTCGCAATATTCATTGCGCACTTCGACGGGTGGCCGGAGGAGGATGTCGAGGCCTGCGATCAGGGTAGCGTCGGGTTTGCCGAAGAATTTGTCGGCCTCGGTGGTGGAGAAGCCCGCGATGCGGGTGGCTTCCATCCATGCGGAGAGGCGGTCTGCTTCCTTGATCTTTTTCTTGATGGCGGCGGGGATTTGCGCGGGGAGGCCGAAGCGGATGTGGATGGCGGCAGTGAGGCGTTCATCAAGCGCGCCATAGCCGGGGCCGACGGCGGCTTTCACCGGAGAGATCATGTCGCCGATCACGTATTCGGGGGCGTCGTGCAGAAGCGCGGCGAGGCGCCATTTGGCGGGCGCTTTCGGTTCGATCCGGGCGAAGAGGGTTTCCACGAGAAGCGAGTGTTCGGCAACGGAATAGGCGAAATCGCCGCGCGTCTGGCCGTTCCAGCGAGCGACGAAGGCGAGGCCGTGGGCGATGTCTTCGATCTCGATATCCATCGGCGTGGGGTCGAGCAGATCGAGGCGGCGGCCTGAGAGCATGCGTTGCCAAGCGCGGGGTTGTTTCATGGGATCCTCCGATTGGGCCGGACCCTATCCTTTGCGGGCGCGGATTGTCGAGAAGGGGTTCTGATGCTATGTGCCGCTCCAAATATAGTTTGAAGGAGTACGGCAAATGCCGATGGATTACGTGGTGAAGGATATCGCGCTGGCCGAGTTCGGGCGCAAGGAACTGGACATTGCCGAAACCGAAATGCCGGGCCTGATGGCGCTGCGCGAGGAATACGGCACGGAGAAGCCGCTGAAAGGCGCGCGGATCGTCGGTTCGCTGCACATGACGATCCAGACCGCTGTTCTGATCGAAACGCTGGTGGCGCTGGGGGCGGATGTGCGCTGGGCCTCGTGCAACATCTTCTCGACGCAGGACCATGCGGCGGCAGCGATTGCCAAGGCGGGCATTCCGGTGTTCGCGGTGAAGGGCCAGAGCCTTGAGGAGCATTGGGACTACCTCGACAAGTCCTTCATGTTCTCCGAAGGCCCGAACATGATCCTCGACGATGGCGGTGACGCGACGCTTTACGTGCTGTTGGGCGCGCGGGCGGAAGCGGGCGAAGAGATTATTCCGGTGCCGCAATCCGAAGAAGAAGAAGTGATCAAGGCGCAGATCAAGAAGCGTATGGCGGCAAGCCCCGGCTGGTTCACCAAGACGCGCGACGCGATCAAGGGTGTTTCGGAAGAAACCACAACGGGCGTGCACCGCCTTTACGATCTGGTGAAGAAAGGCCAACTGCCCTTCCCCGCGATCAACGTGAACGACTCCGTGACCAAGTCGAAGTTCGACAACAAATACGGCTGCAAGGAATCGCTGGTGGACGGTATCCGCCGCGCGACCGACACGATGATGGCTGGCAAAGTGGCTGTGGTTTGCGGCTATGGCGACGTGGGCAAAGGCTCGGCGGCGTCGCTGCGCGGCGCGGGTGCGCGTGTGAAGGTCACGGAAGTGGACCC
>RFUP01000489.1 GCA_009922885.1 Paracoccaceae bacterium | reverse complement strand
GTGATCTGGCCAAATCCGTAATCTTCAGCCACGTTTTCCCCGGGACTGTGATAGAATTTCCGGCAATGCTGCGGTGTTCACGTTCGCGTTCACCGGGTATTTCGACACGCTGAAAACCAGGCGCTGGAGGGCAATTCCGGATCTCAGATAAGATCGTTTCGGCTTCCACTTTCATTGAGTTGGGGGATCTGAAGCGCCGTGTGTCGATGCAGATCAACAGCCAATGACATTCGACGGACACCGGGCCCAGCATCGCCTCGCCGATCAATTCGGCCATCAAGGCAAGCGCGAAACCCTTGTGTTCACCCGCAGGCAGGATCGCGCCGCCGTTAAAGTAATCCTCCGGGTCACGGGTGGGGTTGCCTTGGCTATCGATCACGCAGCCCTCGGGCAGCAGCGCACCGGCCGAACGCGCCGCATAAATCCAGCCGCCCGCGATCTTTGAGGTGGCAAAGTCAAGCACATTGGGCCCTTCCAGACCGCCCGGAATGCCCACGCACCATGGGTTGGTGGGCAGCATCGCTTTGGCCCCGCCATGGGGTGCAACCTGTCGCCACTGCCAGCGTTTGCCGCCACCTGTCAGGATGGTGAGGAAACCCGCCTCGGCGGCAATCTCGGCGAATTGCCCATGCCGCCCGGTATGGCCGACATTTCGGATCGCTAAGGCCGATGTGCCGACCTGGCTGGCCAGACGACAACCTTCGGCAAAGGCGATGCGCATGGCGGGGATACCGATGGCGCCATGGCCGTCCACCTCAGGCGCGCCATGAGGGCCAACCCGCAACTCGGGCGCGGCGTGCGGCACCATATGCCCCGTGCGATATTGGTCGGCATATTGCAAGATCCGCATGATCCCATGGCTTTCGACACCTGCGAGCGAGGCATCGACCAGATGTGCGCCAACCTCATGGGCAATCGCATCGGGCACCCCGATCCCGGCAAGGATGGTGTGCATACGGTCATGGGCGACCGCCGCCGGGATCGCGACGCGCCCACCCCGCAACTCGAGCTTGGAATGATCGCGCAACATGATGGCCCCAGTTATGACGCGGCGCTTTGTGTGGCTTGGTTGGGTTGCTCGGGCGGCTTGGCTTCCGCTTGTGCAAGATCTTCGCGGTGACACCAGATCGCATGGCCCGGGCCGAAGCTGCGCAGCGGCGTGATCCTGGCGAACGCCGGGCACTTCCCCGAAGAGATCGACGTGGCCGGCATGCTCGCCTCACCCGAGGTGGCGAGCCAAGAGGAGTACGCCGACGAACTCCTCACGCTTCCTCCGAAGGTTTCGAAGGAGGAGGGGTTGTCTGAAATCTCCGCGTCCTGGAAGAAGGTGGCTGGAGAACTCGGGATCACGACGATTCTGCTGTCGCAGGTTACGGAGAGCAAGGACGGGGTGTTGAAGGCTCGCTACTCGCAGGCGAAGGAGAACTTCGCGAACATCATCCTGACTGTAACCGAGAACGAGGACGGATCACGTTCCGTCTCGATCGACAAGAATCGCGACGGCGCGCGCGGTGCGGTGGTTCCTTTCGACTTCCTTGGAAAAATCAGCATGTTCACATGCCGATAATGTTGACAGCGCTGCTGTCGATATGTAATCGCCGATCAAATGACTGATACTGACTCTGAAATTTTCGAAGTAGTGCGAAACCTATTCGCCTCCCTTACGACGCCAGCGTTGCCGCCGATCATCTCTCGGGTGAAGAATGGATACGCCGTTGAGGTGTCCCCGGAGGATCAGGGGCGGGCGATTGGGAAGCACGGTAAGACGATCTGGGCTATTTCGGCGGTTGTTACCGCTGCATCTGTTCGACGGACCGAGAAGCAGACTCCGGTGAAGTTGCTGGACCCAAAGAAACGATCCAGCGGGATCCAGTTGCCGTACCGGCCGAA
>RFUP01000488.1 GCA_009922885.1 Paracoccaceae bacterium | reverse complement strand
CCTCTTGGGCATCAACCGCAATACGCTTCGAAAGAAGATCACCGAGCTGGATATTCGCGTGACACGTCGAAGAAAGTTGATGTAATACTGCAACAGATCGTGGCGATCGGGCGACTCTACCCGAAAGAGACCACGTTATGTGGTGGTATGGTGCGGCAAGCACCTCAACTTGTGGATTTTGGCTGTGTCGGATTTGGCACGCCGTAGAAGTGCTTGGGATCGTCTCGGGCGGTTACGGCGGATGAAACGTCTGCAAAGCATTGGGACCTTGGGGCTGGTGATCCTCGGGCCTATGATGGCATTGGCGACGTTTCTCGTGCTGGGGCCTTTGGATCAGGGCACATCATCGCTCGGTCTTCGGGTCGTTCTGCTTTGTGATATGATCTATGTGCTGGTGGTTGCGGCACTAGTGATCCAGCGGGTGGCGGCACTGGTGGCGGCGCGGCGGGCGCGATCTGCCGGGTCGCGGCTGCACCTCCGCCTGACGGGGGTATTCGCACTTCTGGCACTGATCCCGACGGTCTCTGTGGCTGTATTCGCGGGGCTGACAGTGAATATCGGCCTTGAGGGGTGGTTTTCGGACCGTGTGCGGAGCGTGGTGGGATCTTCGCTGGCAGCAGCGCAAGCCTATGAGGATGAGCATCATCGTGATCTGACCGAGGATGCGGAGGCGCTAGCGGCGCTCATCGAGGCAACGCGGAAAGCGACGCGCTTTATGACGGATGGGGATATCCGGAATGTGCTGGCGCAGGGGCAGGCGCAAATCCAGCGCGGGTTGCGCGAGGCTTTTGTGATCGACAGCTCCGGGGAAATCCGGGCGCGCGGCGAGCGATCCTACCAGTTCGACTACGAGAGGCCCACATCAGCGCAGATTTCCGACGCATTTGAACTCGGGCAGTTGGTGATCCAAGACTGGAGCAATGACGAGTTCCGCGCGCTCATTCCGCTCGACGGTTTTGCGGATCGGCTTCTTTATGTGACCCGAGAGGTCGACGGTTCGCTTCTGGGGCTATTGGACGAGACGCAGGAAACGGCGCGGTTTTACCAGCAGTTGGAGCGCGAACGCGGGCGGGTGCTGTTCGAATTCGGCTTGGTCTATCTCGGGTTCGCACTGATCCTCGTTTTGGCGGCTGTTTGGCTTGGGCTTTGGTTTGCCGAACGGTTGTCGCGCCCTGTGGGGCAGTTGGCGGGCGCGGCGCAGCGTGTTGGGGCCGGAGACTTGGACGTGCGCGTTCAGGAAGAGGAGGGGGACGACGAGATCGCCCTTCTTGGCCGTTTGTTCAACCAGATGACACGGCAGTTGAAAGGGCAGCGCGAGACTCTGCTGGAAAGCACGCGGCAGATCGAGCGGCGGCGGCGGTTGTTCGATTCCGTGCTGAGTTCGGTGACGTCGGGTGTGGTTGGTCTGGATGCCGAGGGACGCGTGACCTTTGTGAACCGCTCGGCGGAGCGGCTGCTTGATTGGCACGAGGAGCAATCCACACTCGCTTTGGCTGTTGCGGTGCCCGAGTTTGGGGCCTTGTTCGACAAGCTGCGCGCGGGGAATGCCGAGGCCGTTCAGGACGAGGTGAAGGTTTCGCGGAACGGGCGGCTCGAAAGCCTTCTCGTGCGGATGGCGCGGCGGCGCAATGCCGAGGGCTTGCCTGAGGGCTATGTGGTGGCCTTCGACGATGTGAGCGAGTTGGTCAGCGCGCAGAGGATGGCCGCGTGGGGCGACGTGGCGCGGCGGATCGCTCATGAAATCAAGAACCCGCTGACGCCGATCCAGCTTTCTGCCGAGCGGATCAAGCGGAAGTTCGGGCGGCACCTAGAAGAGGCGCAGGAGCGCGACCTTGGGGAATTGACCGGTGTGATCGTGCGGCAAACCAACGATTTGCGCCGGATCGTGGA
>RFUP01000487.1 GCA_009922885.1 Paracoccaceae bacterium | reverse complement strand
CACGCTCTTCGCGTTCCTTGGCTTCCGCTTCCTCGCGGCGGCGCTGGCGCTCTTCCTCGCGCTGGCGTTCGCCCTCGGCGCGCTGCTCTTCCTCCTCGGCCTCACGGGCTTTGGCGGCACGCAGAGCGGCCAGGCGGCGTTCCATCTCCGCATCGGAAATCCCGGCGGGGCGTTTCGACGGGTCGCCAAGCGAACCCGATCCCGCACCTGCAGGCTTGCCAGCAGCACCCGGCTTCGGCACCACGACCTTCTTGCGCTTGGTTTCCACAACCACGTTCTTAGTGCGGCCGTGGCTGAAGCTCTGCTTCACGTTGCCGGGGTTTGCCCCTGCTCCACGCAGCCCGAGAGGTTTTTTACCGTCGGTGTCGCTCATGTGGCTCTTCTATCCTTTCCGGCAGTCTTGCCGCCGTCTTCGGCACGTAGACCCTTAAGTCTCGCGGCCTCCTCTACAACACGTCGCGCCAAACCTCCAGCGGCCAGCGCGACGTGAATCACCTTTTCCCGGTTGAAGGCTTGGCCCAGTTCGTCTGCGGTCAGCCAACCGATGAAACGTCCCCCTTCGGGGGTCGACAATTTCGACTTGCCGCGCCCGGACCCGTCAGAGGCTTGAATAAGCACCTCCGCCTCGTCCCGCATCAGCATGTCTTTGACCTTTTCGAAACCGGCAACCGCATGGCCGCCTTTCCGTCCAAGGCTCAACAATTCCACAACCCGCTTGGTCAGAAGCTGCTCCACCCAATCGGCCAAACCCTCGGGCACTTTCACCGGCGCCTTGGCAAGCGGATCAGGCCGAATTTCGGCTGCACGTCACCCGTGGCGATGCACTTCCGCTCCGCCCCGTCTTCCCGCACTTTTTCCGCTCCGCCGCGTGTCATGGTCTACTCCGGATAGGGGGGAGGATTACTCCTCCGCCTCCTCGTCTTCTTCATCCTCGAATGCTTCTTCGCCTTCGGTCGGGTCCACCCAGCCGAGCATGACGCGAGCAGTCATCACGAGGTTCTGCGCTTCGGTCAGGTCCACTTCGAACTTTTCGAGCAGGCCTTCGTCCTTCACGCGCTCGCCGTTCACCGTGGTCCAGCCGCCAGCCAGTTCCCAGTCGGCGCAGGTCGCGAAGTCTTCAAGCGTCTTGATGCCGTCTTCGGCCAGCGCCACCACCATCTGCGGGGTGAGGCCGTCGAATTCGAGCAAGCTGTCTTCCACACCCAGCTCCTTCGCGCGGGCCACAGCCGCTTTCGCAGCCGCTTCCAGCGTATCACGGGCACGGGCCTGAAGCTCGTTTGCAGTGCCTTCATCCACACCGTCGATCACGAGAAGCTCGTCGATATCGACATAGGCCACTTCTTCGAGGTTGGTGAAGCCTTCGGAAACCAGCAGCTGGGCGAAGAATTCGTCCAGATCGAGGCTTTCCATGAACAGCTTGGTGCGCGTCTCGAATTCCTTCTGACGGCGCTCGCTTTCCTGGCTCTCGGTCATGATGTCGATGTCGAGGCCGGTCAGCTGCGAAGCAAGGCGCACGTTTTGGCCACGGCGGCCGATCGCGAGCGAAAGCTGCTCGTCGGGCACCACAACTTCGATACGCTCTGCATCTTCGTCCAGAACCACCTTGGAAACTTCCGCCGGCTGCAGCGCGTTCACGAGGAACGTCGGCAGGTCTTCCGACCACGGAATAATGTCGATCTTCTCGCCCTGAAGTTCGTTCACCACGGCCTGCACGCGCGAACCGCGCATACCCACGCAAGCGCCCACCGGATCGATGGAGTTGTCGTAGGAAATCACGCCGATCTTCGCGCGCGAACCCGGGTCACGGGCCACAGCCTTGATCTCGATAACGCCATCATAGATCTCCGGCACTTCCATCTTGAAGAGCGCAGCCATGAACTCCGGCGCGGT
>RFUP01000486.1 GCA_009922885.1 Paracoccaceae bacterium | reverse complement strand
ATTCTCGACAAGGCAATGGGTGGCAAACCCGCCCTTCTGCTTTAACCCGATGATCCGCATGGAAGAGCAGTCGCTCTCGCGGTCTTCGCGGCATGCCTCGCATTCGCCGCATCCGATCCAGGGAAAGACGAGAACCTGCTGTCCGGGCGTTACAGTCGTTACCTCGGGGCCCACGGCTTCTACGACACCGGCAATCTCGTGCCCGAAGGTCATCGGCAATTGCGCGCCGCGTTCGGCAAAGGCTGCGGGCGTCATGGCACACACGGCCACCGCCCCTAGCATTAAGGACTTTAGCTTCATTTTTATCTCCCTATTCAGGCGTATTGGGGCCTGACTGTTAAGATTTATTCATTGGCACCGGGTGGTGTTCCACCTCGCTTTGTTGTGCCAATAGTGCAAATGAACCCGTCCTATCGTGCAAATGCAAGTTTTCTATCCGGGAAAGAAAAGCACTGCCCCGGTAGGGCAGTGCTGGATTTATAGGCAATAGGCCCAGATTACTTGATGCGGTGCCAGTCGGCGACGTTCCACAATTCGCTATCCCACGTGTTCAGAACCACGCCACCCAAAGTGGTGGAGCGGGCCGAAACCCGGCCACGATCGACCAGCGGCAGGATCATGTTGCCCTCGCCGATGATCATTTCTTGCAGCTGCTTGACCAAGGCCGCGCGCTGGTCGATGTCGCCCGTGCGGCCCAGTTCGGCCACCAGCGCATCGTATTCGGGCATACAAATGCGGCTGATGTTTTCACCCTGCCACTGGCTTTCGGGGCGCGGGGCCTTTCCGCAGGTTTGTGCAGCCATATAGGCCTCGGGGTCGGTGCCATCGAAGTTGTTGGCATACATCTGCACATCGGCATAGAATTTCTGGAACGTGTCCGGGCTGCCCGGATCGCCACCAAAGAAGACCGAGGCGTTGATGTTGCGCAATTCGGTTTCCACGCCGATCTCTTCCCACCACTGTTTGATCAGCGCTTGGAAATCTTGGCGCACTGCGTTGGTCGAGGTTTGATACAAGATCGATAGGCGAACGCCGTCTTTGGCACGCACCCCATCCACGCCTTTCACCCAGCCCGCATCATCCAGCATCTTGTTGGCGCCGGCGATGTCTTGGGTCAGGCAGGCATTGTTGCCCGAGGTATAGATGGCCGGTGCCGGCACCAGGTCGCAGGTGGGGCGGCCCGCTTGGCCGTAGCCAATTTCGGTCAGCAAGGTGCGGTCAATCGCCATCGACAGGGCTTTGCGCACCGCCGGATCGCTTAGGAAGGGGTGGGGGTGTTTGGCGGTTGAACGCTCGCCCTCGGGCAGGTTGGGGTTGGGATCGGTCATGTTCAGCATGATCCGTTCGACCAAGCTGCCAAAGCCCACTTCCAAAACGCCTTTGCCGGCCTGCTGCATTTTCGCCAGCACATCGGGGGCCAGCTGCAGGTTCCATGCGTAATCAAATTCGCCGGTTTCCAGCACGGCGCGGCCGGCGCCGGTTGCATCGCCGCCACCTTTGAAGGTGACCGTGGCAAAGGCAGGCTTGGCCGGGTCGCGGTAGTTGTCGTTGGCCGACATGCTGATCACGTCATTGGGTTTAAATTCGTCCACCTTGAAGGGGCCGGTGCCAATGGGGCCAAAGTTGGCGCTGGTGCATTCAGGTGCCTTGGCGCCCAGACAGTCGCCAAATTGTGCCTTTTGGATGATCGGTGATTGCGCGCCCATGAAGGGGCCATAGGGGTTTGGCTTGGGCTCTTTGAAGCTGACTTTTACGGTCAGATCATCCAGCGCCTCGACGCTTTCTACGCCCTCGAATTTGGCCAGCTGTGCGCAGCCGCCTTCGGGATGCATGCAATATTCGGCGGCAAACACCACATCGGCTGCGGTCAGCGCGCTGTCGTTCTTGGGTG
>RFUP01000485.1 GCA_009922885.1 Paracoccaceae bacterium | reverse complement strand
GCAGACGGGGCAGGAGCGCGGATCGGTGCCATCGGCGCGCGGCGGGTAGAGGGTGGGCGCGAGGGCCTCGTCGAGCTTGTCGAGCACTTCGGTGATGCGAAGCTCGGAGGTTTCCGAGATCGCCGCCGAGAAATCGCGCCAGAAGCGGGCGAGGAGATCTTTATAGTCGCGGCTGCCTGCCGAAACGTCATCGAGTTCTTCTTCGAGATCGGCGGTGAAATCGTATTCCACGTAGCGCTTGAAGAAGTTCATCAGGAAGATGGTGACGATCCGGCCCTTATCCTCGGGGAGGAGGCGGTTCTTTTCCTTCTTCACATATTCGCGCTCGACGATGGTGGAGAGCACGGAGGCGTAGGTGGAGGGGCGGCCGATGCCGAGCTCTTCCATGCGCTTCACGAGGGTGGCCTCGGTATAGCGGGGCGGCGGCTGGGTGAAGTGCTGTTCGGGCGTGACGGCCTGCTTTTTGAGGGCTTCGCCTTCCATGAGGGCGGGGAGGCGCGCGCCGTCTTCGCCTTCCTCATCGTCGCGGCCTTCTTCGTAGACTTTGAGGAAGCCGTCAAAGAGCACGACTTGACCGGTGGCGCGCAGGCCCACCTGGCCGTCACGCGAGCCGATTTCGACCGTGGTGCGTTCGAGGCGGGCGGCTTCCATCTGGCAAGCAATGGTGCGCTTCCAGATCAGATCGTAGAGGCGGCGCTGATCGTCATCGGTGAGGCGCAGCTTTTCGGGTGTGGCCATCATATCCGTGGGGCGGATACATTCGTGCGCTTCCTGCGCGTTCTTGGCTTTGTTTTTATACATGCGCGGTGAGGATGGGACGTATTCCTTACCGAAGAGTGACGCCACCGCGTCGCGGGTGGCGTGGACGGCTTCGGGGGCCATGTCGATGCCATCGGTCCGCATATAAGTGATGTGGCCGGCCTCGTAGAGGCGCTGCGCGGCGTTCATGCACTGGCGGGCGCCCATGCCGAATTTGCGGCTGGCTTCCTGCTGGAGCGTGGAGGTCATGAAGGGCGCGGAGGGGTTGCGGCTGGCGGGTTTGGCTTCAACCGACTGGACCGAGAGATCGCGCGAGCGGATCGCTTGCACCGCCATATCGGCTTGGGTTTGGTTGGCGAGGTCGAATTTATCGAGGCGCTTTCCGGCGAGCGAGACGAGGCGGGCGGTGAAGGACTGGCCGCGCGGGGTGTCGAGGGCGGCGGAGACCGACCAGTATTCGCGGGCGCGGAAGGCTTCGATTTCCATCTCGCGCTCGACGATGAGGCGGAGGCAAACCGATTGGACGCGGCCTGCGGAGCGCGCGCCGGGGAGTTTGCGCCAGAGCACCGGAGAGAGGTTGAAGCCGACGAGATAATCGAGGGCGCGGCGGGCGAGATAGGCCTCGACAAGGGGGGTGTCGATGTCGCGCGGGGCCTTCATCGCCTCGGAAACGGCGGCTTTGGTGATCGCGTTGAAGGTGACGCGGCGGACGGTTTTGCCTTTCTTGAGGCTGGAGGCGAGGGCCTCCTTGAGGTGCCACGAGATGGCTTCGCCTTCGCGATCGGGGTCGGTTGCGAGGATGAGCGTGTCGTCGGTTTTGAGCGCTTCGGCGATGGCCTTGACGTGCTTGCGGCTATCGGGGGCCACTTCCCAAGTCATTGAAAAGTCGGCGTCTGTATCGACGGAGCCATCCTTTGCGGGGAGGTCGCGGACATGGCCGTAGGAGGCCAGAACTGTGTAGTCCGGACCGAGATACTTGTTGATGGTCTTGGCTTTGGCCGGGGATTCGACGACCACAACAGGCATGGGATTTCCTTTCGACTCGGCACCTTACGCACATGGCGGAAGACCATAAGTCTTATTGTATGCGTTCACAAAGTGATCACTCGCTGCCTTCGATGCAGAGTATGGA
>RFUP01000484.1 GCA_009922885.1 Paracoccaceae bacterium | reverse complement strand
GGCCTCTGCGGCCTGCATCAGGGGGCGTGACATCCAGACTAGGGTGTGAAGGTGTTCTGCTTTCATAATGACATTATACATGTCAAAATGACATTGGCAATGTCAAATTGGGGCGGCGATTTCGAGATTGCCATTGGCCTCGGGGCGACGCATATCCGCTTGGGGTCGGATATCTTTGGTGAACGGACCGCGCCCCACGCTTAACGGCGAGAAACGCCGTTTCCGAAGCGTATGGATTGCGTCTGGCAAGCGTATGGCTTGCGTACTGACGTTCGGCGGGGGTGCTATGATTAAGATGGACGTCAGCCGCAATGCGATGTTTGCGGACGAAGCCTACTTTGACAGCAGCTTTTCCGCGGCGATATTGAGTGGGTAGATAGATCACTCCCGGAGCATTCCTGCCGATGGCGCAATTCGAAGTTCGACTGATGTTTGAATGGGGAGGGCCTTGTTTGTGGGGGATGAACGAAGCCACCAAATCCTCTTGGGGCGGCTACTCGGGTTTGGAGACCATCTTGCCTTTGTCTGACAGCACAAAGGCCAAATTGACCGAGTTGACGAATATCCATGACGACGCGCTGGATTGGACAGATCCCGGTGGCCCGAGCCCTTGGTCGAATGCGGACTTCGACCGCTTCGAGAAGGAAGCACTCGCCATATTGGCGGTTATCCAAACGGAACTCGGCCCCGATTTTCGGGTCTGGTACATGCCGAACGGAGAGTAGAGAGACCGGCAGACCGGAGTGTGATTGGTCGTTCAAAATGGCGCAGCGAGAGTTTGCGACGGGATTCTAGAACGACAGTCTCTCACTGTTCGCCCGCATCCATAGCCAACCTCTGAGGCCACATATTATCAGAATCAGACAGATAACCGGGATGATCCATCCAAGAAGAATCTGGGCATTCGCGAGCGAGTTTCGTCCCGCCATCTGCCATGCGCCATAAGAGGCGAACAGGCTTACGCCGAGGAATGGAATGAAGAGCGCGGACGCAATGGGTAGCCACCCAGCGCGACCAGCGCGTATCCTGAATGCCATCGAGACCAACAGACCTGCGATTGCCACTGCGGATAGTATCACAGTCAAATCAGGGAACGGCCGGACTAGGCTGATCAATGCGAACAACGCAGCGTTTACGCCCATGAGGAGAACGGGAAGCCCTGACATTCGAATGGCGTCCATTGCGCTGGCTCTGTCCTCAACAGAAATCCAGTAGCCGAATAGTTTAGGACCAGACATTTCCGCGCACCGCTGAACTAGAACAGGTGTCCATTCTTATGCAGATCACGGCTGTGAAGGCATCCAGATACTCGCAATAAGGGGCTCGGAGCCGCGCCCTTTCCTACTTCAGTGAGGCCTCAGTTCGCCGCAAGCCCTGCGGGTTTGCCGACGACGATGAAGGTGAGTTTGTCGGGGTTCATCAGGCGGGTGGCGACGCGTTTGACGTCGTCTAGGGTGACGGCGTTGACCATGGAATTGCGCTCGGTGATGTAGCTGGTGGGGAGGCCTTGCATCTGCATGCCGACGAGGATGGAGGCGATGGGGCCGTTGCCGTCGAAGCGGAGGGGGTAGGCGCCTGTGAGGTAGGTTTTGGCGTCGTTGAGTTCTGCCTCGGTAACGCCTTCATCGCGCATTTTCTGCCATTCGGTGCGAATGACCTCGATGGCCTCGGCGGCGCGTTCGTTTTGGGAGTTGAGCGACCCGCCCCACCAATAGGCCTGATCACGATCCGCGAGGTAGGAATAGACGCCATAGGTGAGGCCACGCTTTTCGCGGACTTCCTGCATGAGGCGGCTTCCAAGCCCGCCGCCGCCCAAGATGTGGTCGATGACGAAGGCGGCGAAGAAGTCGGGGTCGTCGCGATCAATGCCGGGTTGGCCGAAGAGGATCACGGATTGGGGGGTGTCGA
>RFUP01000483.1 GCA_009922885.1 Paracoccaceae bacterium | reverse complement strand
GCCGCGCTTCCACGTTCATGTGGATGTCTTCCAGCGCCGTCGAGAACTCGAACGTCCCCCCTTCGATTTCTGACAACACCGTGAGCAGCCCTTCACGGATCGTCTCTGCATCGCTATTCGTCAGAATACCCTGTGCGGCCAACATCGCCGCATGGGCACGCGAGCCTTCGATGTCCTGCCGTGCCATCCGCTTGTCGAACCCGATCGAGGCATTAATTGCCTCCATGATCGCATCGGGTCCGGCGGCGAAACGGCCGCCCCACATCTGGTTCGAGGTCTTGGTCATGGCATGCCTTTCGGAGGGACAAATGCTGAAACGTCTTGCTACGGTCCTTTACACGGGCCTCGCCGCCTTCGCAAACCCTGCAACTGCTCAAGATATCGCACCCTTTCTTGTGGGCGACATGGCGAAAATCGTAGCCCACGCCGAACCGAAAGCCCTGCCCGACGCCACCTTTCAAACCGCAGACGGCGCCACCCGCTCGCTTTCGGACTACAAAGGCAAATGGGTGCTCCTCAATCTCTGGGCCACATGGTGCGCGCCCTGCCGCGAGGAAATGCCGATGCTCTCGGCGCTCCAAACCAACTACGGCGGCGAGAAATTCGAAGTCGTCACCATAGCCACAGGTCGCGACAATCCCGCCAAAGTCGCCCGCTTCATGGACAGCATCGAAGTCACCAACCTCCCCCGGCACACAGACCCCAACCAGCAACTCGCCCGCGCACTTGGTATCTTGGGGTTGCCAGTCGTGCTCCTGATCAATCCCATCGGACAGGAGACGGCGCGCTTGACTGGTCCTGCAAAGTGGGACTCGCCAGAAGCCTACGCTTTGATTCAATCCCTGTCCGAATAGCGCTCACAGCCGTTCGGTAAATGAGCTAGAGTTGGATATATCGAATTTCCGAGGGTGGCTCTATGCCCTGCACTTATCATTTCAAAAGGAAGCCAGGTTTATTGATCGAAGTCTTCTGGGGAAACGTCACCCTATCCGAAGCACTTTCGATGTATGATCGCCTTCTAGCAGACCCGAAATTGCCAAACGCCCGCTTTGAATATTGCGATCTATCCGGCATCGAGGAAACCAATCTCGATGCCCGCTCCATGAAAAAGCTCTTCGACATTCTCTCAGGCCAGTACCTGCGCCGCCTCAACACCTTCGAGCGCGGGGCAACTATCGCCGATTCCGGTCCGAGCCAGTTCATCGCCCACCGCTACCGCCTCAGCCTGCCCGAAGAGATCGCCTCGAAGGTCAAGATCGTGGCAACCCACGAAGAAGCACTCGACTGGCTCGGCCTCGCCACCAGCCCGATCATGAGCATCGCCTCCAACTGAGGCTCCACTCGCCCCGTCAGGCCCACCCTGAGTCGGCACCCTTGGGTGCTGTCCAACGTCATGACGCTTGCCATACACAATCCATACGCAATCCATACGCTTAAGAAAGCCAAGGCAAAGGTTAATTTGCCCGCAATTTCAGCGCGAAAATAAACGCGCCGCGCGGTCGAGTCTTAACAGGGATTATTCTGAGTAATTTTGTCGGATTGACATTTCCGACTGTTTCACTCAGTTAACAAGCAAAGCTACGCGCCCGCCGCCCAGCCAGAACCGCGCTCTAGTACAGGACTATCCGATGAACAGATTTCTCCGCACCGCCAGCTTTGGCGTCTTGATGGCGTTTGCCTCGAAGGCCGCAGCCGATCCCTCCCGCGAAGCCGTCGTGGAAACCTACGCCAACATCGCCGAAGCCGTGTATTCCGACAGTCTCGCCGGTGCTCGCGCGCTCCAAACCGCCGTCGCCGCCTTCCTTGATGCACCCTCTGATGAAACCCTCGCCACAGCCCGCACCGCATGGCTCGCTTCCCGCGTCAGCTACCAGCAAAGCGAAACCTTCCGCTTCGGCAATGCCATCGTCGAC
>RFUP01000482.1 GCA_009922885.1 Paracoccaceae bacterium | reverse complement strand
GCACGGCGCGGGCGCGGGCCTTTTTCGAGAGCGTCACGGCCAGCATTTCGAGAAGAATGCGGTAGACGTTGTTTTCGGGCTGCTGCTCGGTGAGGCCGAGCGAGTTCACCTGCACGCCATAGCGGAAGCGGCGGTATTTCGCATCTTCGACACCGTAACGGTCGCGGCAGATCTCGTCCCAGAGGTCGACGAAAGCGCGCATTTTGCACATTTCGGTGACGAAGCGGATGCCGGCGTTCACAAAGAAGGAGATACGGCCCACGAGTTCAGGGAAATCGGCGGCGGGCACGCGGGTGCGCAACTCGTCCAGAACGGCCTGACCTGTGGCGAGCGCGAAGGCCAGCTCCTGCTCTGGCGTCGCGCCGGCTTCTTGCAGGTGATAGGAACAGACGTTCATCGGGTTCCATTTCGGGATGTTCGAATAGCAATATTCGGCCACATCCGCGATGATCTTCATCGAAGGCTTCGGCGGGAAGATATAGGTGCCGCGCGAGAGGTATTCCTTGATGAGATCGTTCTGCACCGTGCCTTGCAGCTTCGAGATATCCGCGCCCTGTTCTTCGGCGACGGCCACGTAGAGCGACAGGAGCCACGGGGCGGTGGCGTTGATCGTCATGGAGGTGTTCATGTCCTCCAAGGGGATCTGGTCGAAGAGGGTGCGCATGTCGCCCAGGTGGCAGACCGGCACGCCGACTTTGCCGACTTCGCCGCGCGAGAGCACGTGATCGCTGTCGTAGCCCGTTTGAGTGGGCAGGTCGAAGGCCACGGAAAGCCCGGTTTGGCCCTTGGCGAGGTTGGTGCGGTAAAGCGCGTTCGACTTCGCGGCCGTGGAGTGCCCCGAGTAGGTGCGGAACAGCCAGGGTTTGTCTTTCTGGGTCATGTGGGGCCCTTTCGATGATGCCGCAGGGGTGAATCGCATGCGCGCAATTTTATTTCGTCGTGGATAGGGATGCCGGAATTTTCTGGCGCCGTCAATTCGCTGCGACGCGGCAAGTTCGCGCGGCAACGCGGCGTTACGCAGGAAAATGGGGGCGCTGCCCCCCTCGGCCCTGACGGGCCTCACCCCCCGGGATATTTGCGCCAATATGAAGGGGCAGGGTGCTTTACCAAGGGGCACTTTCCTGACAGTAGGGGCTTATGATGCGCTCTGTTGAAATGCCGGTTTGGATTCTGGTTTTGTTGGTGGGCTTCGCGGCTGTCACCTTCGCCTCGCATTTTCTCTTCCCCTCGGTGCGCTGGTATTTCCGGCGGCGGGCGGAGCGAGTGGTGGCGCGGCTCAATGAGCGGCTGCAGACGCCGATCCAGCCGTTCAAACTGGCGCGGCGCTATGACATGGTGCAGCGGCTAAAATATGACAGCGATGTCTTGCGGGCGGTGGCGGAGCATGCGGCGGCGGAAGGTGTGCCGGAGGCGGTGGCGCACCAGCGGGCGGAGCGCTATGCGCGCGAAATCGTGCCGTCCTTCTCGACCTTCACCTATTTCGGGTTCGCGGTGCGTTTTGCCCGTTGGTTGGCCGGGCTTTTCTACGATGTGCGGGTGGGGCGGCTCGATCCGGGGCTGGCACAGGTGGACCGGGAGGCGGCGGTGGTCTTCGTGATGAACCATCGCTCGAATATGGATTACGTGCTGGTGACGCTTCTGGCGGCGGAACGCACGGCGCTGTCTTATGCGGTGGGGGAATGGGCGCGGGTTTGGCCTTTGTCGAAACTCATCAAGGCGATGGGGGCCTATTTCATCCGGCGGAAATCGCGCGATGCGCTCTATCGCAAGGTGCTGGCGCGCTACATCCGGATGGCGACCGATGCGGGCGTGACGCAGGCGGTGTTTCCCGAAGGCGGGCTGAGCCGCACGGGCGAGATCGGCCGGCCCAAGCTGGGGCTTTTGTCCTATATCCTGGATGGATTCCGGCCCGGCCAGTCA
>RFUP01000481.1 GCA_009922885.1 Paracoccaceae bacterium | reverse complement strand
ACAGCGAGCCGGCGGACCCGCTTGCGCTTGAAGCCGGGCAGGTAAATGTCATGCCCGATGAAGCGGCGATTGGGGCGAGACCAGTTGGAAACGCGCTCCTCGCCAAGCGAGCGCAACAGTTCACCGTGAATGATATCTTCCCAGCTGACAGGGGTATCGGAAATAACTTCCTGCTCGTACTCGACGCCGAGCAATTCCATCAGCTGGCGCGATTTGTGGTCCGATCCAAAACGCCCCTGCACGCGCCTGCGTTGCTCTTCTGTAGGGTCCTCGCCTTCCCCGTCGCCTTCCCCATCCTGATCGCCTTGGCCCTCCCCGTCGCTCTCGGCTTGGCCTTGGCCCTCGCCTTCCCCGTCCTGTCCCTGCCCGGGGTTTTCTCCGGCGAAAGCTTGCAGGATGCTATCGGCCGCGCCTTGGCCCTCGCCCTCTCCGTCGCCGCCCTCCTCGTCTTTATTCTTCAGCTGGTCATTGACCCAGAGAATATTCGCAACCTGCGCGGCCCAATTCCTAATTGTCTGGTCAAGGCTATCGGCAACAACTCTCGCCGAAAACTGAGCGTCTCGCGCAGAGTGAATCGCCTTGAGATAATTACCAGCGCTAGACTCTCGCATGGTTATATCCACAGTTCCTTCTATCTTTTTGACTTCAGAAAAAGTGTGGAAAGCTTTCTGTCCTGTCTTTTTCCCATCAACCGCCTGAGCCGCAAAAGAATTGATTTCTCTTGATTTTTCTGCGGTGAAAGCGCCCCAAGAAATGTTCTCTACAAGCGCCCCGACGTCGCTGGAATGAATTGTTGCGACCCCTGTGTGATCGTCTGCAATTTCAGATGCGAACCTGTCGGCGACATAGGCGAGTCCAGCCGCCTGATATTTCTCTCCCTGCGAAAGCAGATTTGCAATTTCAACGTCATGCATCATGAAAGACATAATCACGGCCGCTCGCGCAGAGTGAATCGCCTTGAGATAATTACCAGCGCTAGACTCTCGCATGGTGATATCCACGCGAGCCGGCCCTATCTTTGCGGCGTATTCCGGCCGCTTTTCGTCGCCGTGAATTTCGACGTTCACGCGCATATGCATGGACTCATGCATGATAAACGGGACCCGCGTCCTGTCGCCCATTGACCACGCGGCCGCGCGAGCCGCTCCCTCGATGATCAAGCGGTTCAGCTCGCAAATTTGCTTGCGCGTTTCTTCCGTGGCCCCTTCAAGAGGATGCAGAAGGCCTTTGCCTTCGGGAAAATCAAATCCTTCAGACCCAAGCGCTTCAAACGCTTTGCGGATTTTTGCGCCGTGAATAACAAGAGGCTCCATTTCGGAGCTAAGCGCGAAAAGGCCGGTGTCTATGTCCTGAATCTGCAATTGATTCTGAAACGTTTCGAAAATTTGATTTTCCATTTGTGTTCCCTGTCATGTTTATGCGGGCCGCCGAAGCGGCCCGCATGCGTTTCAGTCTTAACCCCAATTGCGCATTGACTCAAGCCTTGCCTTGATCTGCTCAAGATCAGACACGGCCTTAGCCCGGGCCGGCGCGGACTCCTTGTAAGTGTCAACGCCCTCGCGCGCTGCCTCTTGCAGGGCGGTTACAGCGTCGCCAATCGCGCCAATGCGATAGGACCCCTCCGCGAAAGTGTAATCGCGCAAGTCTGCGGCCGTGGTGGACAGGCTTTCAATCCTGCTTTCATGCAGAACGGCCCGTTCGCCAGCGTCCGAGGCTTTGGAATAGCGCTCAAGCGCTTCCTTCACGCCCTCGACGCTATCCACGGCCCGGTCGATCATTTCCGCATGCGCTTCCCGCTTGGCCCGCTGGATAGCGTTTGCAACGCTTCCCTCGATCATCTCTGCCGCTTCAGTGTCGAACATGGCGAGCATGTCCGGGCTAACGTGAGTGAAGGGAAGCCACGTCGCCGAGAAACTGAAT